>CAZMPE010000132.1:0-7045 GCA_964567955.1 uncultured Phycisphaeraceae bacterium
GTGCGATGCCCGCGCCGTTGATCGTGGTGAGGCCGGCGGTCTGCGTGGTTTCGACGGTCACCGAGTAGAAGCGGAACGAGGGGTTGGAGTTGATCTTGGCCGCGACGGCGGGGATGAGCTGCGGGCGGATATCGACGCGCCTGAGCGAGGGGAGGACCTCGCCGTGCGACGGCTTGGCGAGGATGTTGGTGCCGTCGGCCCAGCGGAAGCGGACGTTGTAGGTGAAGGTGTACCCGGGGTTGGCGTAGGGGTTGAAGACGGAGATGATCTCGGAGTAGTTGATTCCGGCCCACGTCGGATCGAGGAAGCCGTCGGAGAAGTGCATGACACGCGACGACGACGTTGCGAAGGGCGTGGAGAGCGTGTCGCCGACGTGTTCCGTCGTGTAGTGCACGGTGACTTCGCTCGAGCCGTTGCTGACGGTGTAGCGGATCGAGAAGAACTGGTTGGCGGGGATCGAGACGCCCATCGAGTTGATGTTCTTCGTGACGCGGCGCGTCGAGGTGGTCAGCAGCACCGGGTTGGCGTTGGCGGAGGTGCCGTCGCTGAAGAAGAACGTGAAGTTGACGGTGACCGCCGCGGGCGAGCCGGCGGTGTAGAGGATGTCGAGGGTCGAGGTGCCGCCCGAGGGGGCGCGGGCCGCGGCGAGGTAGCCTTCGGATCGGCCGCCGTTGATGGAGCCGGTGGCGACGCTGCCGTTGGTGACGGCGTTCGGGCCGGAGCCGACGTTCTCGTACTGACTGATCGCGGCGACGATGGGCTCGGTGGTGGAGACCCGGGCGGAATAGACCCCGTTGGGGATCGCGCCGAAGGTGTGAACGGCGAAGCCGCCGCGGCGGTAGCGATCGGTGGAGACCGTGAAGGTCTGCGGGTTCTGCCCGGTCTGGTAGATGGTGACGTAGACGTCGATGTTCTTGTCGGAGAGATTCTGCCAGACGAGGAAGGACTTGAAGCCGGGGCCCTTTTCGCCGGACGCGAAGGTCCAGGTCTTGAGGAGGCCGTCGGAGTAGTCCTTGGCGGTGATGAATGTCTCGGCGATCGTGGAGCCGAAGTCCCGGTGGTTGAGGGAGGCGGCGATGGGGCGCGTGGCGCGGACCTCGATGGCGTAGCCGACGCCCGAGCGGACGAGGTTGAGGTTGGGGAAGTTGGTGTCGGAGATCTTGAGGGAGAGCCGTTTGTTGGCGCCGATGGAACCCGCGGAGATGACGGAGTCCCGTTCGCCGCTCTCGTAGCGGACGATGACCTGGTAGTGGAGCGTGCCCGCGTTGTCGAGGTTGGCGAGGTCGACGCGCTCGATGACTTCGGCGGAGCGGAAACCCTCGGGGAAGTAGGCGGCCTCGGTGTAGTAGCGGTTGGGCCCGGTGGGCTTGATCAGCTCCGCGTCCCAGACCATGACGAGGGAGGCCTCCTGCGGGCCGATGTTGCTGATGTAGTTGACGGTGGGGACGGTGTCGAACGTGCCCGGGGTGGGGTTGGAGCCGGTGAGCGGGCCGTCGAGGTCGCGGACCTGGAACGTGGCGATGTTCTGGATGACCGCCCATCCCTGGATGACGCGCCCGAAGACGGTGAAGCCGCCGTTCTGCGTGTTGAGTTCCGGATTATTGACGAGATTGAAGAAGAACTGGCTCGTGGCGGAGTTGGGGTTTCCGCTGAGCTTGGCCATGGCGATGGTGCGCTCATCGTTGGAGCGCTGGTACTCGTTCTGGATCATCGATCCCTCGACGACCTCGGTCATGCCGGTGTCATCGTCGAACTTGAAGCCGCCGCCCTGCAGGACGAAGCCCGAGATGAGGCGGTGGAAGAACATGCCGTCGTACGCGCCGTCGGCGATGTACTGCTTGAAGTTGGCGGTGGTGATGGGCGCGACCTGATCGAAGAGTTCGATGTCGAAGATGCCCAGGTTGGTCTGGAAGCGGGCGACCGAGTTCGACGGGGCCTCGAGCATGCCGATGGTGGGGAGGTTGTTCAGGAAGGCGGCGTTGAAGAGAAGGACGCGGGGCTCCATGGGCTCGAAGAGCCCGCCGTCCACGGGCGGCGCATCGGCCGAACGCTCCGAGAATCCCAGTCCGCGTACGCCTGTAAGAAGGTCGCGCCACCAAGTCATGGTCCTGCTCCTGACCCATCCACGTTGGGTGTGCAGGCGGCCGCTCACCGTCCGGCCCCGCCCACGGGCGACCGCCTCTGGCCCAAAGATACGCCGGGGCCGCGGGAGTTGCAAGGGTCTGGCTCACAAAGGATTGGGGTCCGAAGCGGGTATCGGCCCCGGGCCAAGGTCCGGATAGACTGGGGAGTGCCGATTCATGTTCCAGAGTCCGTCGTCCGGATGACGCCCCCGGCCCGTGCCGTGGAGGTGCCGACGCGGCGCGTGACGGCGGTCATCCCGTGCTACAACCGCCGGCGGGACGTGGAGCTGCTTCTTGGGGATCTGGAGCGGGTGCGGTTGCGCAGCGCGGGCACAGACCTGCGCGTGATCGTGGTGGACAACGCGTCGGAGCGGCCGCTGTCGGGGCTCGAAGCGCCGGGGAAACTGCGGGTCGAGCACGTCCGGCTGGAGAAGAACACCGGGGGGAGCGGCGGCTTCAACGCGGGGATCGCTCGCTGCCTGGAGTCGGGCGTGCCGTGCGATTCGTGCGGGTTCATCTGGCTGCTGGACAGCGACGCTCGAGTGGATGCGGGCGCGCTCGAGGCTCTGCTCGTGGCCATGGACGCGGACGAAGAACTCGTGGCCGTCGGGTCGTCGCTGGCGGACCCGGAGACGGGCGAGGTCTTTGAGATGGGCGGGCACGTGGACCGGACGCACGGGGAGTATGTGCAGCCGGCGCCCGCGCGGGGCGATCGAGTTCGCCGCGTGGAGTATGTGGCGGCGTGCAGCCTGCTGGTGCGCCGCTGGGCGGTTGAGCGGGCGGGGCCGATGGCGGACCTGTTCGTGAGCGGTGACGATGTCGAGTGGTGCCTGCGGCTGTCGCGCGAGACCGGGGGCGCGATCGGCGCGGCGCCGGGGTCGCGGGCGGTCCACCCGCGCCCGGACCGCATGCGGACGTGGGCGCGGTACTACGCGGCGCGGAACGGGTTCGCGCCGATCGACGCGCTCGGGCTGGGACGGATGGTGCGGTTGCGGAGGGCGCTTCGCGAGGTGGCGCGGGCGCTGGGGCAGTGCCTGATGGGGCGGGATGACCTGGCGGAGCTGCACCTGGCGGGGCTGCGCGACGCGGGACGCGGGGGGCCGGCGCCGTCGCCGCTGCGGTTCGAGGCGTTCGCGCCGCTGGACGGGCTTGCGGGGGCCGTCCGGGCGGCGCTGGCGGGGCGCGGGGCTCGGGGCGCGGTGATCGGCGAGGGGCTGCCGCCGGGAGCGGTGGCGTCGATCCGGACGCAACTGCGGTCGCTGGCGATCGAGGCGGAGCGGGCGGAAGAGCGTTGGCGTGCGGCGTCGGTGGCGCGGGGCCTGGCGCGCCTGATCAAGGGCCCCGAGGCCGATGTGGCGGTGGTGTCGGCGCGCGGGCGGGCGGCCGATTGGATGCGCGGGCGAGTGCTGGTCACCGTTGCGCCGGAGGGATTCGTCGTCCGGCGGATCGGTCGTATTGACCGGGCGCGGCGCGTGCTCTCCGTGGCGACGCGGGGGACGCGGTCGGCGCTTCGGATCGCGCTGCGGGCCGGCGAGCCGGCGCCGCCGCCGTGGACCACGCCGGGCGCGAGGCCGGAGCGTCCGGCGACGCTCTCGGTCGTGATCCTGAGCTACAACCGCTGGGCGGCGCTGGAGAAGACGCTGCTGAACCTGGGCGCGATGGACACCGGGGGGCGTTCGCGCCCGGACGTGATCGTTGTGGACAACGCGTCGACGGACGGGACGCGGGAGCGGCTCGTCGCGCGGTTCCCCGACGTGCGGATGATCGCGCTGGACGAGAATCGCGGCGTCGAGGGGTACAACGTCGGTGTGGAGAGCGCCGGCGGGGATGTCGTGCTCATCCTCGACGACGACTCGTGGCCGGATGCGGGGGTGGTGGGCGCGGCCCTCGATCTGCTGGACCGCAGGCCGGAGGTCGCGGCGGTCGTGCTGCACCCGCGCCACCCGGGAACGAAGCGGAGCGAGTGGCCGTTCGCGGCGGCGCTGGAGGGCGCGACGAGCGATGGGTGGCCGGTGATGGGCTGCGGGAACCTTGTGCGGCGGAGCGCGTGGCGGCGCGTCGGCGGGTACGAGAGCGGGTTCTTTCTGTACCGCAACGACACGGACCTGGCGATGAAGCTGCTGGGCGCAGGGCGGCGCGTGTTCTTCGACCCCGCATGGACCGTCTGGCACGAGAGCCCGGCGGCGGCGAGCAAGTCGGCGCGCTGGTTCGAGCTGGCGACGCGGAACTGGATCTGGCTGGCGCGCCGGCACGGTCGCGGGTGGCGGCGGTACGCGGGAGCGCTGGCGGGATGGGCGTGGGCCCATAGGCTCGCGGGGATGTCGCCGCGGCTGCACTGGCGTGCGCTGCGCGGCGGGCTGGCGGGCGTCCTGCGTGAGCCGCCGGCGTTGCCGGTGTCGGTTCACCGGACGGGGCGGGCGTTCGCGGACCTGCTGAGGCTGCGCCGTGGTCAGAGGACGAGTTCGAGCATGTCGCGCCATTCGCCGTACCGGTAGTCGATGGCGTGCCGATCGTGCAGAGCGCGGACCTCGCGCTGCAGCCGTTCGGAGAGATCCTGCTGCCACTGCTGTGCCGCGCGATCGCAGAAATAGACGCGGCATCCGATCGGCTTGATCTCGTGGACGGTGCAGAGGTTGGCGGCCTGGAAGGGGCAACCGCCGGCGGCGCGCGCCGCGGCGAGGCGGTCCGAGTCGAGCGCGGGCGCGCGGTCGACGGTGTAGGCGGCTTCGAGGCCCGTGACGTACAGGCGGTGGCCGGCTCGATCGAAGCTGCAGCAGCGGCCGGAAGCCCAGCAGGCGGGGCCGCGGGACTCGACGGCCGCGGCGATGTACTCGAAGATCGATTCGAGGTCGGTGACGACGGCGGGGTCGCGCAGGGCGCGGAACCAGCCGGCTGGGTCGACCGGGGTGTGGCTCATTGCGGGGCGCGGATCAGGCGAGCGCGGCGGCTCCGGAGACGATCTCCGTGAGTTCGGTGGTGATCTGGGCCTGGCGTGCGCGGTTGTAGTCGCGGGTCAGGTTCTTGCGCATCTTGCCGGCGTTGTCGGTGGCGGCCTTCATGGCGACCATGCGGGCGACCTGCTCGCTGACGATGGCGTCGTTGAAGCACTGAAAGAGCGTCGCCTTGATGGTGGCGGGCAGGAGGCTGTCGAGGAGTTCGCCGGCCTCCGGGCTGAACTCGTACTGCGCGGTGAAGCCGGTCTTGGCCTCGCCCTTCACCGGGGGCGGCTTGAGCGGGAGGAGTTGGAGGACCTCCGGCGTCTGCCGGCCGGCGGAAAGGAACCGCATGTAGACGATCCGGACAGCCGAGATCTGGCCGGCGATGAACCGGGCCATGAAATCCTCGGCGATCCGCTCGATCGCCTCGAAGGCGGGCTTGTCGCCGACAGAGTGGACCTTTGCGACGGGGATGTTGTTGAAGCGGAGGAAGCCCGCGCCCTTCTTGCCGACCAGTTCGATGGCGCCTCCGCCCGTGGGAGACGCCGCCTTGCGCGACCGGAAGTGGCCCATGGCCGTGCGCAGCACCGAGCCGTTGTACGGGCCGCACAGGCCGCGGTCGGAAGTGATGACGAGCGTGAGCTCTCCGGGGGCGGCCTTGGGGGAACCATCGATGAGCGGGTGGTTGAGGTTGCCGGCGGTGGCCGCGAGCTCGGTGACGAGGGCGAAGACGCCTTCGGTGTAGGGCTTGGTGGCGGTGGCGCGCTGCTGGGCCTTGGCGAACTTGCTGGTGGCGATCATCTGCATCGTCTTGGTGATGCGACGGATGTTGCCGACCGCCTTGATGCGCTTCTTGATTTCGCGTGTCTTGGCCATGGGGGCGGAAGTGTAGACGCGACGGGCGGGTCGGGCCCATGGTCGAGGGTGTGGAGATCAGGGGCGGTAGAGTCGGGAATTGGTGGCCCTGCCGCTACAACTCGGAGCGGTCCGGCTCTCCCCTATCCGGTCTTTGTCCGGCGGGGGTGGGGCCCTGTTGGAGAACGAGGCCGTCGTACGCCAGCCGCATGCCCGCCGGGAGGTCCGCGTCGGTCTGCGCGTGCCCGAGGTCGTGGGACATGTGGACGAACCAGGTGTTCGGCGCGGCGACGTGGTGGGCGATGCCGACGGCGTCGGCGAGCGTGAGGTGGGTCGGGTGCTTGCGGTGGCGCAGGGCATCGAGAACGAGGGTCCGGAGGCCCTTGAAGTGCGACCACGATTCGGGCGGGACGCCGGATACGTCGGTGCAGTAGGCGAGCGGGAATGGGGGGGCGGAGGCGGAGGAGAGCGGTTCGATTCGAAAGCCCAGGACGGGCAGCCTGCCGTGCAGGAGGCGTATGGGGGTGAAGCGCATCCCCCAGAGGTCGAGGGGGCGCGCGGGATCGAGACGGTGGGCGATGAGGGTGGCGACATAGGAGTCGTTGACGTTGAGATCCCGCTCGAAGATGTGGGTGTAGACGCGCCGGAGGTGGGCCAGGGTGTGCTCCTCCGCGTAGAGGTCGATGGCGCGGTTCATGACGGCGTTGAAGCGGCGGACCTCGTCGAGGCCGAAGGTGTGGTCGACGTGGTTGTGGGTGTAGAGGATGGCGTCGCAGGCTGTCAGACCGGCACGGAGAGCCTGCTGGCGGAGGTCGGGGCTGGTGTCGAGCAGGACGGTGCGGGGCCGGCCCGCCGGGTCGGTCCATTGCACGGCGGCGCTGGTGCGGAGGCGCGTATCCCGCGGGTCCGTGGAGGTGCAGACCTCGCAGGCGCAGCCGATGGCGGGGATGCCCGCCGAGGTGCCGGTGCCGAGGAAGACGAAACGCATCGGGCAAGACTAGGTTGGCGCAAAAAGAAAGGCGCACCGGCCGGAGCCGGTGCGCCCTTGGTGTCGATCAGACCGTCACCCGTTGCGGGTTACGGGCAGCCGATCGCGAACTTCGTCTGGAAGCAGCCGAAGTCGGCGAGGTT
>CAZMPE010000133.1:0-7032 GCA_964567955.1 uncultured Phycisphaeraceae bacterium
GTGGCGCCCGCGGTCGCCAGCGTGATCGGGCGCGGGAAGTCGATGCGCCCCGTCGCGTCGTTGTAGGAGCTGACGCCGACCGTCTTCTCCTGCTCGGAGAGCACGAAGACACGGAGGCCGGGGCCGTCGGTCCAGCGGCCGACATCGATCGCGCGCGGCTGCTTGAAGGCGCTGAAGGACTCGGCGCTGCCGAGCCCGACGCCGGATTCCTGGCGGAAGAGCACGACCGCGTTGGCTCTCTGGTCGGTGGTGAGCAGGTCGGTCATCCCGTCGCCGTCAAAGTCGGCGAGGGCCACCTGACGCCCCTTCGAGCCGGTGTCGGCGAAGGACGAGACAGCGGCCTGGACCTCACGGACGTTGATCGAGCCGTCGCCGGGGCCCGCGGCGACCTGCTCGACCGTCACGTCGTAGCAGACGATGCGCTTCGAAAGCCGCTCGATCACGGCGATCGAAGCGCCGGGCCGGCCCGGGAAGCGGACGGGCGACGCCCGGACGATCGCGGGCATCTCGAAGCGGAGTTCCGACGGGAGCAGTCCAGCCTTGGTCCTGGAGCGCGGGTCCTGTGATTGCAGCCACAGGCGGAGGGGCGCGGCGTCATCGCCGACCACGCCCAGCAGCTCGCGCCGGCCGTCGCCGTTGAAGTCGGCGGTGTACAGGGACTTGATCTCGCCGCCGGAACCGAGGACAAGCGGATCGCCGAGCCCGGCGCGGGTGCTGAAGGGGTATACGTTGACCTTGCCCCCGACGAGGGTCACGAGCTCGGGGGCCTCATCGCCGATGACATCGGCGATCTCCAGCCCGTCGCGTGACGCCGCGAGGTCGCGCACGCGGTGGCGCGCCATGACCTCGAATCGGTCCGCCTCGACCTGGCGCAGGATGACGAGTTCCGCGGGCTGGGCGCCGGCGTACACGATGTCGAGCTTGCCGTCGCGGTCGACATCGTGGACCTGCACGGCCGCGATCCGGTGCGCGACGCTGATCTTGACGTTGTCGTACCAGGGGCTCGGGGGGATCTCGTTGACCCGGGCGCTGGACTGGACCTCTTCGAGTGTGCGGGGCCCGGCACGCAGGTAGAGGAGTTCGATGCGGCTCTTGCGGTTGTTGACGACGACCAGGTCTGGGCGGCCGTCGGCGTTGAAGTCGCCCCAACCGACGGGGCCGCAGTCGTCATCGATGACCACGGCCCGCGAAGGCTCGAACCCGAAATAGGAGGCCAGGCCCTCGGACGGCTGCCCGAGGGCGGAGCCGGAAGCAAGGAAGAGGCACCCGACGAACGTCGTGATTCGAGGTATCATCCGGACGGTTCTCCTGCGGCCTGGGCGCCGCGTGTCATGCCGACACTGTACCCGCCCGGCGGGGAACCCGGGCAGCGGGAGTGATCCGATGCGGCAAGGACTGATGATCGTCGCGGTGGTGTCGGCGGCCCTGGCGGGAGCGGCGGTGGGCCAGCCGATCGAAGCCCCGGCGGGCGCGACCGACCGCGTGACGCTGCAGGACGGCCGCGAGGTCCAGGCGCCGATCCTCAAGGAGACGAGCGAGGCGTTGTGGCTCGATCTCGGGTTCACCGTGATCGAGGTGCCGCGGGCCAAGGTGGAGAGCATCGTCCGGGCCCGGCCCGACGAGGGCGGCGGCGAGGCCGGCAAGAATGACCTGTTCCGGACGGCGACCAACCTTCCCGAGCGGGCGCCCAAGGAGCTGGCACGCCGGTTCGGCGGCGCGGTGATCATGGTCAGCACGCCGTCGGGGCTGGGATCGGGGTTCATCATCCACCCGGAGGGGTACGCGATCACCAACGCGCACGTCATCCAGGGCGAGACCAAGATCCGCTGCACGGTGTACGAGCAGGGCGAGCTCGACTTCCGGCGGCTGGTGATCGACGATGTGGAGATCCTCGCGGTCAATCATCACATTGATTTGGCGCTCGTGAAGATGAAGAGCGCGGACGGCAAGGCCTTCCCCACCGTCTACCTGCAGGGCGCCGAAGAGCTCGCCGCGGGGCAGGATGTCTTTGCCATCGGGGCTCCGCTCGGGCTGGAACGTACGCTGAGCCGCGGCGTGATCGCGACGACGCAGCGGAACTTCGAGGGGATGACGTACATCCAGACGACGGCGGAGATCAACCCGGGCAACTCGGGGGGCCCGCTGTTCAATGATTCGGGCGAGGTGATCGGCGTGACGAACATGAAGATCCCGCTGGGCGAGGGGCTCGGGTTCGCGATCCCGGCCCGCTATGTTCGCGACTTCATACGGAATCGCGACGCATTCGCGTACGACAAGAACAACCCGAACTCGGGGCACGTCTACAACGAGCCGCCGCCCCGGACGCGGTTCGGCGGCCCGCCCGCGCTCGATGACGCGTCGGGCAAGTAACCCGTCCCCGACCCCCCACCCCCCCACCCCTCCACCTTCACAGGATGCCAGCATGCCCCTTGCAACTCCTTGGCGCCGCGCGTCCGCGATTCTCATCGCACTGGCCTCGCCGACGGCGGCTCTTGCCGACGGCGGCATCGCGGACTACGCCCCGGCCCGCTCGTTCCTGGTTATCCAGATCGACGACTGGACGGCAATGGGCGACGCATTCGACCGCACGAGCCTGGGCGCGTTGTGGCGCGAGCCGTCAGTGCAGGGATTCCTCGAGCAGGCCAACAAAGATGTGGAGCCTGAGTTTGAAGCGGCCCTCGAGGCCATCGGCGTCAAGATGGAGGATCTGCACGCGCCGGCCGGTCACGCGGGAGTCGCCCTCTTCATGCCTGCGCAGCCCGACAACGACGACGGCCCGCCGGCGCCCGAGTTCCTCATCTCGCTGGACTTCGGACCGAACGCGGATGCATGGGAGGACACGCTCGATCGCCTCCTGGAGCGCGCCGTCGCGGACCGGACGATCGAGACGCGCGACGACGAGTACGGCGGGGCTTCCATCACGGTGATCCGGCCGAAACCCCGCGAGGGCGATATCGAGGAGTTCGACGCACCGGGCGGTTTTCTGCGGACCCTCGAGGGCATGCGCGACCGCGAGCAATACCTCGTGGCGCGGGTGGGGACGAGTTTCGTCATCAGCACCGAACTGGCGGCCCTTGAGGGGGCCATTGACGGCCTGTCCGGGCGGGGGGTCGATTCGGTCTCGGGCACGGCGGCGTACCGGAGCGCCCGCGGCCTGCACGCGCGAGAGTCGCACGCGACGGCGGTCTTCGTCGTCGAGCCGGTTCGAACGGTCTTCGCTGAACTGATGGCCGACGACCCGATGATGCCCTTCGACCCCTCGGTCTTCTTCGAGATGTTGGGCGTCACCAGTATCAACGCGGTGAGCTTCGCCGTTCGGTTCGACACCCCGGAGGCGGCAGCAGAGGCAACGACGGCCTTGTTGCTCACCGAGAAGAAGGGGTTGATCGGGCTGGTGGGATCCCCCGCGGGGCTCGACGGCTCGCTGACGCCCCCCGCCTTTGTCGGGCCGGACGCGTACGGCGCGACACAGTTCACGTTCAACTTCGGCGGCGTGCTGGATGTCATCCGCTCCATGATCGCCGGCTTGCCCGAGGAGGTGCGGGCGCAGGCACGGCCGGCCTTCGAGGAAACGGCCAACCTGATCGGGCCCGCGCTCGCGCAGCTCGGCCCGAACATCCACATCTTCGGCTCGTACGCACGCCCTTTTACGCCCGACAGCCAGCTCGGCGTCGTCGCCATACAGGTGCGCGACCCGCTCATCATCTCGAACACCATGACGTTCCTCGCCGGGCAGACCGGCGGCCTCCTGACGCCGCGGGATTTCGGAGGAAACATGATCTACTCCTCCGATGCGTTCCCGGTCGCCATCGGTCTGGGATTCGGCCACATCTTCCTGGGGTCGGTGACAGCGGTCGAAAACGCGATGCGAGCGGCGGCGAACCCCGATGGGCCGCGTCTGGCCACCGAGCCGGCGTTCGCGCGTGCCACCGGCGTGCTCAACCGCGGCGCCGCGATGGCGTCCTACGCGGACCTTCGCCAGGAGTTCCAGTGGATGCTGTGGTCGCTGCAGAACGCCGACAAGATCCAGGAGGAAGCCTTCGACTGGGAGGGGTGGACCCCCGAGGAGAAGGAGGAGTTTCTGAAGGCGATCCGCGAGGAAACGCCCGCTTTCATGAAGCACCTGCCGCCGGCCGAGGTGATCACACGCCACGTCGGCGCAACGGTTTCCGAGTTGCGCTCGGTGCCCGAGGGGTATGTGAGCCGAACGCTCTGGTTCAACCCGGATTGACCGGGGGGGCATCGGCGTCGGAATCGGGCACGCGCCCGAGTTCAAAGGCGTGGATGACCATGTGGCCCGAGGCGCAGAGCAGCCCGCCGAGAACGAGCGCTGCCGCCAGCCCCAACACGAGCGTCGGCGTGGTCCCCATGCCGAGGATCGCGTCGATGACGCGCCGGCCGGCGGGGAAGAACGGCATCGCCGCACCCGCGATGACGGGAGCGCCGAGCAGCGCGCCCTTGACAAAGAGCACTTGCCCTCTTCGGCTCCTCGAGAGCACGTTGAGGGCGGCCCCGGCGACGATGACACCCGCGGCCGCGACCCGCGCCAGCAGGAACGGCGTGGCGGATACGGACCCGAGCGTCCTCGGGTTCAGGCTGAGATAACCGAGGACGGACCCGGCGAAGATCGCCCCCGCGATGCAGAGGAGCGCCATGCCCGGCGCCTCGCGGAAGGCGCCGCGGGCGAAAGGGATCCCCAGCGCGGCGGCGACCACGATGACGAACTCGAATCCCAACATCGACCATTGAGGCTGCGCGTTGGCCACAAGCGCAAGAACTGCGCCTGCCAGGGCGGATAGACCGACGAGGGCACACACGATGCCGATCGTCGCTCGCAGGTAGAGGGGAGTCTTGAACACGGGCACCCCGAACCATCGACCATCCGCCCTGCCGGGTTCCAGCCAACTTTGGCCTCAATGACCCGGACCGGGCTGACCCAACACCCTATGGGCGCTCGGGCGGATGTGTTCGTTTGGCGGTTGGCGCGGTGGGGATTGTGAAGATTTGAGAACTCGTGCGATGCCGTTGGGTGGGACCAAACCGGGGCGAGTTTCGGACCGATAGCCCCGGCGGACCTCCGGGTCTCGCCGCTTCGGTTCTCGTCGCGCGACGGGGATTGGAAAGCGGTCGGCATGAGGATTGCGGCATACGGGCCGGGCGGGCCGATGTGGCTCCCGGCGACGGATCGCCGCCCCGCAGGGAAGGACCCCACGTGATCCAGGCATCCCGGCCACGGAACGCGATCGCCCTTGCACGCCCGGAACCGTGCATTTCCGCTCTGTTTGAGCGGATGCTGACGGCTTGGGCGATGGACGTGCTGGCGCTTCGCCGTCGGGGACTGGATCGGCCAGGACTGCGCGAGCCCGCGGGCCTACCCGCACCGCTTGCCGCCCCGAAATCCGGCGCCTTGCCGGTGGTGCATCGGCTGCCGACCGGTCGATAGCAACCCTGGGCGGTCGGCCTCCAGGGAGCAGAAAGATGAGCGGTATAACCTCTGGCGTCGGCCTGTTCAGCGGTATCAATACGGGCCAGATCATCGATCAGCTGATGCAGATCGAGGCGCGCCCCCGGCTCGCGGCGCAGCGCCGGATCGCCCAGCTCCAGGGCCAGCAGGCGGCCTACCTCGACATCAACACGCGGTTGAGCGCCTTGAAGGACGCCGCGGCGGCCTTTCGGCTCAATAAGGCCTTCCTGACCAAAAAGGCGGTCAGCAGCGACGCGGGGGTGCTGAGCGCGACGGCGTCGACCGCGGCGGGCGTCGGCACGTACCAGTTCATCGTGGACCGGCTGGTGTCGAGCCAGCAGCTGCTGTCCAAGGGGTTCTCGAGCCAGACGGCGGGCCTGACCGCGGGATCGTTCACGTTCGAATCATCGGTGGCGCGTCTGGACCGGGACACTCGGCTGTCGGACCTGAACGGGGGCCAGGGCGTCGAGCGCGGGAAGATCGTCATCACGGAGCAGGGCGGCGGGTCGGCGACAATCGACCTGTCGAAGGCGGCGACGGTGGGCGAGGTCCTCGAGGCGATCAACATCGCGACGGGGATCGAGGTGACCGCCTCGGTCGTGGACGACCACCTGGTGATCACGCAGGACAGCACGGTCCCGAAGAACATCACGATCACGAACGCCGCGGGCTATACGACCGCGACGAGCCTGGGCATCGAGCAGACGACGTTCGCTTCCTCCACCAAGACGGGGAGCGAGATCCACAAGCTGACGGCGGCGACGGCGTTGTCGATGCTGAACGACGGGAACGGCGTCTTCATCGGGAACCAGGCCGGCAGCGGCGCGTACGACTTCACGATCAAGGTCACGCCGTCCGGCGGGTCGACGACGAACGTCAACGTCAACATCGGCAACGTCTACGACAGCGAGGGCGAGTTGCTCAGCTCCGCCGTGACGTCCGTGGGCGGGGTGATCACGCGAATCAACAATGCGCTCGCCGCCGCGGGGTTCACGGATGTGACGGCCTCGGTCAAGAGCGACGGCAACGGGCTGCAGATCGTGGACAGCGTGGGGACCAAGACGCTCGAGATGGTCAACAACGTGACGACCATCGGGGATACGCTGCGGGATCTGGGGTTCTCGACGGGCGCGGTCGTCGGTACGGTGTCGGGAACCCGGGTTCTCGCGGGGATCAACTCGACGCTGGCGCGTTCGATCGCGGGCGGGAGCGGGGTCGCGGGCAACGGGTCCATCAGCATCACGGCGCGGAACGGAACGCCCCTGACCGTGACCATCGACACGCAGAGCTCCATCGCCGACATCCTGCGCGAGTTCTCATCGGACACGGGCGGCGTGATCACGGCGGCGCTCAACTCGCACGGTACGGGCATCGTCATCACCGACACCTCGGGCGGCACCGGCAACCTGATCATCTCCGGGGCTTCGGCGGACTCGCTGGGCATCTCGACGGATCCACTGGGGTACGCGGGGGCCACCTTCACCGGGAGTAACGCCCAGCACCAGTACCTGACGCTCCAGACCACGCTCGCCTCGCTGAACAACGGGGCCGGAGTGGGGACGGGGAAG
>CAZMPE010000134.1:0-7015 GCA_964567955.1 uncultured Phycisphaeraceae bacterium
GGAGCCGACTCGGACGAGGTCCGAAA
Source organism: uncultured Phycisphaeraceae bacterium (assembly GCA_964567955.1). Taxonomy (GTDB): domain Bacteria; phylum Planctomycetota; class Phycisphaerae; order Phycisphaerales; family UBA1924; genus CAZMPE01. Next base: position 27 of record CAZMPE010000134.1, read on the forward strand.
CTTCTTCATGGAGAACGCCCTGTACTGGGTGCGCGACTGCCGCGTCGACGGGCTGCGGCTCGACGCCGTTCACGCGATCGTCGACCACTCCGCTTCGCCGTTCCTCGAAGAACTGACAAGGGCCGTGCACGACGCGGCCGATCGCGAGGGCCGAACGGCGCATGTCATCGCGGAGAGCTCGGACAACGATCCGCGGCTCGTGCGCGACGAGGGGCAAGGCGGGATGGGCATGGACGGCGTGTGGAACGACGACTTCCATCATGCGGTCCGGACGTTGTTGACGGGGGAGCGAGACGGTTACTACGCCGACTATGGGCAAGTCGAGAGCCTGGCCCGCTCGCTGAAGGACGGCTTTGCCTTCACCGGACAGTACTCGCCGTTCCGGCGGCGGCGCCACGGCCGCGTGGCGACAGGAGTGCCGGGATCGAAGTTCGTCGTGTGCTGCCAGAACCACGATCAGGTGGGCAATCGGCCGCTGGGCGATCGGCTGGAGGCCACGGCCGGGTTCGAGGGCGCCAAGATCGCGGCCGGCCTGGTGATCCTGTCGCCCTTCGTGCCCATGCTCTTCATGGGCGAAGAGTACGCCGAGCCCGCACCATTCCAATACTTCGTAAGCCACACCGACGAGGAACTGGTCGAAGCGGTGCGGCGCGGCCGGCGCGAAGAGTTCGCGTCGTTCGAATGGCCGGGCGACGTTCCCGACCCGCAGTCGGAGGAGACGTTCCGGCGCTGCACACTCAACTGGTCGCGCCGGGAGACGGGCCGCGGGCTGCAGATGCTGAAGTACTACACGCGGCTGCTGGAACTGCGTCGAACGCATCCGGCATTCGCGGATTTCGATCTGTCAACGATCAGAACGTTGATCCACGGGACCAGGCGTGCTCTCGGGTTCACGCGTTCCAACGCGCTGGTGCTGATCAACTTCGAATCCGAGCCCGTCGAGCTGGAGATCGAGCCCGGACCGTGGGCGCGCGAGATCGACTCGACCGACACCGAGTGGGGAGGCGATGGCCCGCGTGCGCCGGCTCGAATCGATTCGGCAACGGCCCGAGTGCCCGCCCGTTCATTGATTCTGTATGTGAGAAGGAGCATCTGAGTGCCACACCGTTACGTCTGCATCCACGGCCATTTCTACCAGCCGCCGCGCGAGAACGCCTGGCTCGAGGAGATCGAGTTGCAGGAGTCGGCCTACCCGAACCACGACTGGAACGAGCGGATCACGGACGAGTGCTACGGGCCCAACGCCCGTGCGCGCGTGATGGACAGCGACGGCTGGATCGTCGACATCGTGAGCAACTACTCGCGGATCAGCTTCAACGTCGGCCCCACCCTGCTGGCGTGGATGGAATCGCGAGCGCCGAAGGTCTACCAGGGCGTCATCGACGCGGACCGCGAGAGCATGAAGCGGTTCGGCGGGCACGGGTCGGCGATGGCGCAGGCGTACAACCACGTGATCATGCCGCTGTGCAACGACCGCGACCGGACGACGCAGGTGCTGTGGGGCGTGAAGGACTTCGCCAGCCGGTTCGGGCGCGCCCCGGAGGGCATGTGGCTGCCGGAGACCGCGGCCAACACCGCGACGCTCGAGACGCTCGCCGAGCACGGCGTGAAGTTTACAGTCTTGGCGCCGCGCCAGGCCGCCAGCGTCCGTCCGATCGAGGGCGGCGAGTGGCAGAACGTGGCGGGGCGGGTGGACCCGAGCATGCCGTACCTCTGTCGGCTGCCCTCGGGGAAGACCATCACGCTCTTCTTCTATGACGGCCCGATCTCGCAGGGCGTCGCCTTCGAGGGGCTGCTCCATTCGAGCGAGCGGCTGGCGGGGCGGCTGATGGACGGGTTCGACGACGGGCGGGCACGCCCGCAACTCTCCCACATCGCGACCGACGGCGAGAGCTACGGGCACCACCACCGGCACGGGGATATGGCGCTGGCCGCGGCCATCGGACGGATCGAGGCCAACCCCGCGATCCGGCTGACGAACTACGCCGAGTTCCTGTCGCTGCACCCCCCCACTCACGAGGCGCAGATCATCGAGAACTCGTCGTGGAGCTGCGTGCACGGGATCGAACGCTGGAAGTCGGACTGCGGGTGCCACAGCGGCGGAAACAGCGGCTGGCACCAGCGGTGGCGGGCTCCGCTGCGCCAGGCGCTGGACTGGCTCCGGGACACGGTGACGCCCCTGTACGAGGAGAGCGCGGGACAACTGCTGACGGACCCATGGGCGGCCCGGGATGCCTACATCAGCGTGGTGCTGGATCGCTCGCCCGAGTCGATCGGGGCCTTCATGAAGGCGCACGCCAGGGGCGACCTGTCCGGGGCGGACCGGACGCGCGTGCTCCAGCTGATGGAGCTGCAGCGGCACGCGATGCTCATGTACACGAGCTGCGGCTGGTTCTTCGACGACATCTCGGGCATCGAGACGGTGCAGGTGATCCAGTACGCCGGGCGCGTCGTGCAGCTCGCGCGCGAGGTGCTGCGGGCCGATCTGGAAGAGGAGTTTCTCTCGCGCCTCGCGGAAGCGAAGGGCAACGTGCCCTCGCGCGCGGACGGCAGGCAGGTCTACCTGCAGTGCGTGAAACCCGCGGCGATCGACCTGCTGCGGGTCGGCGCCCACTACGCCGTCAGCTCCCTCTTCGAGCCGTACGACGAGACGGCCCGCGTCGGCTGCTACGAGGTCAAGCGCGAGGAGTACATGGCCCGCTCGGCCGGTCGGGCGCGCCTGTGCATCGGACGGGCCGTCATAACGTCGAGCATCACTCTGGAGTCCGAAACGCTGAGTTTCGGCGTTGTGCACATGGGCGAGCACGTGCTCAACTGCGGCGTGCGACCCTACCAGGGTCCCGAAGCCTTCGCCGAACTCGTCCGCGGGGCGCAGGAGGCCTTCGATCGCGCGGACTTCCCGGAGATCCTCCGGCACATGGACCGCGCGTTCGGGAGCGCGAGCTACTCGATCGCGTCGCTCTTCCGCGACGAGCAGCACAAGGTCGTGCGGGGGATTCTCAAACCGACCCTGGCGCAGATCGACGCGTCATTCCAGCAGATCTACGGCCAGAACGCGCCGCTCGTCCGCTTCCTCCGGACGCTCAATCTGCCCGTGCCGCGCCGCCTGCAGTTCTCGGCCGGGTTCGTCCTCAACGACGGGCTGCGGGACGCTTTGGGATCGGAATCGCCGGACCTCGAGCGAATCCGTGCTCTGCTCGACGAAGCCAATGGACAGGGCGTGGAACTGGAGGGGCGCAACCTCGCGTTCGCCCTGGAGGGCCCGCTGGAGCGGCTCATCGAACTGGTCGGCCTGGATTCGCGTCCGGAAAGCCTCAAACAACTCGAGCGCATGGTCCGGCTGGCCGACGAGCTTCCCTTCGAGGTCAATCTCTGGCAGGTGCAGGACGCGTACCACCGACAGATGCAGGCCGTGCGTCCGGTGATCGCCGCACGCGCGGGCGAACGCGACGAAGACGCGGCCCGCTGGATCGAGGCTTTCGACGCGCTCGGAACGGCGCTCAAGATCAGGCGCTCCTGAATGACGAAACCGCTCATGGCCACATCAAGGCTGCAGCTGACACCCGCGTTCACGTTCGCGGCCGCCCGGGCCGTGCTGCCGTATCTGCACGCCGCCGGCATCTCGCACGTGTACCTGTCGCCGGTGCTCGAGGCCCGCGCCGGAAGCACCCACGGCTACGACGTGACCGACCCGACGAGAATCCGCGCGGCGCTCGGCGGCGAAGAGGAGTTCCGCCGGCTGGCGGAAACGGCCGGTGACCTCGGACTGGGCCTGATCATCGACATCGTGCCCAACCACATGGCCGCGGACCCCTCCAACCCGTGGTGGCGGGACGTGCTCCGGAACGGCCCCGCTTCGGAGTACGCCGCGTTCTTCGACATCGATTGGGAGGCCGGCGACGGCAAGCTGATCCTCCCGGTTCTGGGCTGCCCCCTGGAGGAGGCGATCCGCGAAGGCCAGATCCGGATCGTCGACGGGCGGGAGCCGCACCTGGCGTACTTCGAGCGCGAGTTCCCGCTGGCCGACGCCACCCACAACGGCGGCGCGCTCGCCGTGGGGGCGGCACTGCAGCACTCCAGGCTCGTATACTGGCGCCGCGGCGCAACGACGGTGAACTACCGGCGGTTCTTCGACATCGGCGACCTCGCGGCGCTCAAGGTGGAGAACGATCGTGTCTTCGACGACTCGCACGCCGTCATCGTCCGCCTGGCGCGCGAGGGCCTGATCGACGGCGTGCGCGTGGACCACGTGGATGGTCTGGCCGATCCCGCGGCGTACCTGAAGCGCCTGGCCCGGACACTCGACGCGGCGGCCCCGAAGGGTCGCAGGGTTCGCATCTTCGTCGAGAAGATCCTCTCGGACGACGAAGAGCTCGCGCCGGACTGGCCGGTCGCCGGGACGACCGGGTACGAATCACTCAATGTCATCCATCGGCTGTTCGTCGACCCGCCGGGATTCGCGGTGCTCGAGGCGGGAGCGCACGAGGACGGCATCGTCTCGGAGACATTCCACGAAACCGCCACCGGATGCAAAGCGTGGGCCGCGTCGGCTCTCTTCGCACCAGACCTGGACCGCCTCGAAGGGGCGTTCGGCCACGCGTTCGACGCGACGCCGGCCATCGAACGACCCTCGGACGCAGACCTGCGCAGATCTCTGATCGCCGTCTCGGCGGCGCTGGATGTCTACCGCACGTACATCACCTCGTTCCCCCCGACCGACGCCGACCGCAACCGCCTGGACCGCGCGCTCGCCGCGGCCGGGCCCGTCCATCCAGCGGTTGCGGCGATACTGACCGGATCAGGCCCGTTCGGCGGCTCGCCCGAAGCGCTGAAGGCCGTCCGCCGGTGGCAGCAGTTCACGGGCCCGCTCGCGGCCAAGGGCGTCGAGGACACGGCGCTCTACCGGCACATCGTCCTCGCCTCGCTCAACGAGGTCGGCGGCCATCCGGACATGCCCGTCGACGCGGTCTCATCCTTCCACGAGTCGATGGCGGAGCGCTCGAGAATCCGGCCGCAGGAACTGGTCGCAACGGCCACGCACGACACGAAGCGCGGCGAGGATCCGCGGGCGCGGATCGCGGTCCTTTCGGAACTGCCGGGCGAGTGGCGGGCGGCGCTCGGCCGATGGCGGTCATGGCACGCGCCGCTGCGAGCCGAACTGCCCGAAGGATCGGCGCCGATCGCGGCCGATGAGTCGCTGTTCTACCAGTCGCTGCTGGGGATCTGGCCGTGCGAGGAGCGCCCGCTGGAGGAGATCGCCACGCGGCTCGGCGCCTACCTCGTCAAGGCCGCGCGGGAGGCGAAGGTCCGCACGAGCTGGCTCGACCCGAACGCCGAGTACGAGGACGCGTTGCGAAGCTACATCAACGGCGTACTGCTCGACGAGGCGGGGGCGCTCTTCCGCGCGGACGCTCAACGGCTGCGCCGGACCGTCGCATTCTCCGGAGCGGTCTCGTCGCTGGCCCAGGTCGTCATCAAGACGCTGGCGCCCGGAACGCCGGATTTCTACCAGGGCACCGAGTTGTGGGACCTGTCACTGGTGGACCCGGACAATCGCAGGCCCGTGAACTTCGAACTGCGACGAACGATGCTGACCCGCCTCTCGAATGGACCGGGCGCGGAGCGCAAGGAGTTGCTCAACGACCTGATGACCTCCTGGCCCGACGGCCGGATCAAGATGTTCGTGACTCAGCGGGCGCTGGGCTGCCGCGCACGCCTGTACAGCGCGGACCCGGCGCCGGGCTACCGTCCCGCCCACGCCCGGGGCGAGCGCGCGGACCACGTGTGCGCCTTTGTGCGCGATGCCGGATCCTTTCGGCTTCTCGTCATCGCTCCGCGCCTGGTTTCGAGGCTCGGCGGCCCGGGCGAGTTCCCTGTCGGCGCGCCAACATGGAAGAACACGGTTCTGTGCCTTCCCGAAGGCTCGCCCGAAGAGTGGCACGACGAGTTCGGCGGACAATCGATCGCATCGAGCGGCGGGAGGCTTCCGCTCGCGGCCGCCTTCGGCGATTTTCCCGTGGCCATCCTGACGTCGGGGCGCGCCAACGCGAATGGGCCCGGAGGGATTTGAACCCACACTCCGCCTTGCGGCGGAAGCGGATTTTAAGTCCGCTGCGTCTGCCGTTCCGCCACGGGCCCGAAGAGATTCTACGAAGAGCGCGCCCCGCACGGGCGGCGCGGTCAGCTCCCCTGTTTCCTCGCGCGACCGAGAGAGGTTGCTCCACGCCGCGAACAAGCGATGCGTCCGGAGTCCGATGCCGGGCGACCGTCTCGCGGCGTCGTGGAGTGCGGGGCACACCTCTCGCATTTTCTGCGTGAATCCGGTCGTCGCCGGGCGACCGCGCGCCTAGCATCGCGTGCCACATCACCTCATCTTTCATTGGTCGCGCACGCGCTCTTATGGCGTGTCGATCACACTCTCATTGCCGCACGATTCTCGGTTACGTACGGAGCGGCGATCAACCCGCCAGACGGATTCCTGAGCCCGCGTTCGGCGGGGCCGGCTATCCGTTCCGGCACATCGCCCCGGCACGATTCCGGGGAAGAAAGGGAGGATCTCATGACGATCCGGTTCACTCGGCGCGCCCGGCGGCTCGGCACGACCGCCGCCGCGATCATCGGCGCACTCGCGCTCATTCCGGTCGCGGGATGCGCCTCAAGGACCACCGGAGACTCAGTGAAGGCAAAGCGGCCGGAAACGCCCGCCGGCGGCCAGGTCTCGATGGCGTACCCGACGGGCCTGGCCTCGTCGAGCGCTCTGAAAGTCGACAAGACGATGCCGGCGGAGGTCCGCAAGAACACCCCGTTCACTTACACCACGCGCGTCACCAACGTCTCCCCGATGACGCTCCAGGACGTCGTCATCACCGACGCCTGCTCCACAAATCTCAACGTGACCGATTCCGTTCCCGCGCTCCGCCGCACCGAGAGCGGTGTGTTCCAGTGGCCGCTCGGAACGATCGCCCCGGGCGAATCACGAACCATCAACG
>CAZMPE010000135.1:0-5542 GCA_964567955.1 uncultured Phycisphaeraceae bacterium
CCGCACCGAGAGCGGTGTGTTCCAGTGGCCGCTCGGAACGATCGCCCCGGGCGAGTCTCGAACCATCAACGTGACCGCCTCGGCCAAGGAGGCGGGCCGCATCCAGAGCTGCACCACGGTCAGCTACAACTCACCGCTGTGTGTCGCCGCCAACGTGGTCGAACCGGCGCTCCGGCTCGTGCGCACGGCCCCGGCCGACGCCATGGCCTGCGAGACGCTGCCGCTGCGTTACGTGGCCACGAACACGGGCACCGGGAGCATCGCGAGCGTGAAGGTGCAGGAGACCCTCCCCGCGGGCCTCGTCACCACCGAGGGCAAGCGTGACATCCTGTTCACGACGGGCCCGCTCGGCGCGGGCGAGTCGCGCACGTTCACCGTGGATGCCCGCGCCCAGAAGACCGGCCGCTTCGAGGGGCGCGCAACGGCGAGCGGCCCGGAAGGCCTGACGGCCACGACCGACCCGTTCACGACGATCATTCGAAAGCCCGTGCTGACAACGTCCATCGAAGCCATGCCGAAGCGGTTCTTCGGCGCGCCGGTGAGTTTCGTGCTCACGGTGAAGAACACGGGAGACGCCCCCGCCGCCAACACCGTGATCGAGCACGCGGTGCCGCCAGGCTCGACGGTTGTGAATCTGAGCGACAAGGGCAGGCAGGAGCGCGGCAAGGCCGTCTGGTCGCTGGGAACGATCGCCCCGGGCGATGACCGCAGTGTTCAGATCCGACTCAAGCCCGCCGCGACCGGCACCGTTCAGTCCGCCGTCATCGCACGCGCAACGTGCGCAGATGACGCTACAGCCCGGGCCCAGACCATTGTCGAGGGCATCGCCGCGGTGCTCCTGGAAGTGGTCGACCAGGCGGACCCGGTGCTGGTCGGCGAAGAGACGACCTACCTCATCACAGTCACAAACCAGGGGAGCAAGGTCGACAACGGCATCCGGATCGTCTGCACGATTCCGGAGTCGGCCCGGTTCGTCCGGAGCGGGGGTGTTACCGAGGGCCGCCTCAGCGGTCGGACCGTGACGTTCGACCCGCTGCCCATGCTCAGGATCGGCGAAAAGCAGGAGTGGTACGTGACGGTCAGCGCGATCAAGCCGGCCGACACCCGCTTCCGCGTCGATATGAAGACCGATTCGCTCGAGACCAACGTGACCGAGACCGAGGCGACCCGCTTCTACCAGTTCCGAAAGTGATCCACGCGCCCCGGGCGCGGTTGACCTCACGCGGCGCCCCGCTCCGGCGGGGCGCCGCCTTCTCTTATTTACGCCCGGGCCCCGGCGCCCGCATCTCGACGAACGACGCGCCCAGCCGGAGCCACCGGCGCAGCGCACCATCAGACACGAACCTCCGCGGCGAGATGAACACCATCGACCTGGGCACTCGGCCGATGAACTCCATCAGCCTCGCGCACGGCGGCGCCGATCAGAACAGCGGCTTGCGCCCGAGCGTGCGGCGCAGCACGGCCCACTGGCCCGCGTGCATGATCCAGTGGTCGCCGATGAACAGGAGCGTGTCGCCCACGGTCTTGAGGAACGGCGGGACCTTGCCGGTGACCGGCTTGTCGAAGTCCTCGGCGGACAGCCCCTGCACGGCCGCCGTGATCTGGCCGCGGACATCCTTCCGGACCTTGAGGTACTCGTCCTTGGAGAGGAACCCGGCGGCGTTGTCGCTGGTCGAGGTCTCCTTCGTGTGGCGCTCGGCGAAGCCGTCCGGGAGCGTGAACTTCTTCCCCGGCAGGGCCTGGCCGACGAGATACGCGTCGCTGGCGATGAGGTGGCCGAGCTGCCAGGAAACGTGGTTGATGCCCGGACAGGGCCTCTTGAGCATCTCCGCTGGCGTCAAGTCGCCGAGATACGCATCGCAGATCATGTCGGCGGAGGCCATGCTCGTGGCGAATGCTTGCTTCATATCCATCGTCTGTCCTTTCAAATGGAGAGTGGTGATCACGATGTTGAACGTGGGGCCGGTCGGGACCGGCGAGCGCTGCGCGGGCAGAGCGTCTCGATGTACGACTTGAGGTGCGAAGCGTTGTCGGCCAGCGGGCGCGCTCCGCCCCCGGCCTTGGCGAGGATCAGCGAGCCCTGCAGCACCGCAAGGCACAACTCCGCGACGCTCTCCGGACTCCAGGCGCCCGCCGGCGCATGCCGTTCCTTGGCGGCACGAAGGTCGGAGGCCAGGTCCGCCGCGGCTTCGCCGAAACACCCCGCGCAGGCGGAGCGCACTTCTTCGTGCGACGATGCCATCTCCTGCGCGATCGTGCCGACGAGGCAGCCGCGAACCGGCCCGGGACGGCGTCCGAACTCGATCAGCAGATCAACGAAGCCGAGCACCCGGTCGAGCGGGTCCTCGAGCGCCCGGTACGGGGCGGCGCGGAAGTGGCCCTGTTGGCGATCAAAGAACCGCCGCATGCACTCCACGACGATGTCGTTCTTCGTGCCGTAGTAGTGGAAAAAGCTGCCCTTGGTCAGCCCCGCTTGCTCACAGATCTCGTCGACCGTGGTCGCCGCGAAGCCGCGCTGGAGCATAAGTTGCTCCGCGGCGTCAAGGAGTCTGGTCTTGGTGGCCGGGTCGGCTTGCTTTGGCATGACAGATACCTACTGGTTGGTATGTTACGGGCTCGTTCGTGACTGTCAAGGGCTCTCCATGACCTCGGGATCAATCAGCAATGGTGGCCAGATTCGTATCCGGCGGGCTTGGCAGGCACTCCGTAGCCACCGCCGCCGGGGGTCTGGAGGATGAAGCGATCGCCCGGCAGAACCTCGCAGCCGCCGATCGAGCCAAGATCCAGGACTTCGCCGGAACTACGGACGACTCGCTGGGATCCTGGCGCCCCATCACCCCCACCATCAAGGCCGCAGGGCCCGCTGCTCCGCCGGTGACCACGGGCCGAAGGAGAGCACGGCTGCAGGAACACCAGCTCACGCTGCACGCCGTCGCCGCCGCGGAACCGGCCGTCGCCCCCGGAGCCGCGCCGCACGGCGAAGCGTTCGAGCCGGACGGGGTAACGGCGTTCCAGCACCTCCGGGTCGGTGAGGCGGGTGTTGGTCATGTGCGAGTGAACCGCCGAAGCTCCGTTGAAGCCCGGCCCCGCGCCGCACCCGCCGCAGACCGTCTCGTAATAGCCGAACCCCGCCGCGCCGAACACGACATTGTTCATGGTGCCCTGGCTGCACGCGACAACCCCGAGAGCCGCCAGCAGCACGTCCACGAGCCGTTGGCTTGTTTCCGTGTTGCCCCCCACCACCGCCGGGCAACGGGCCGGATCGTCGACGAACACGGGATCGAGGACCCCGGGCGGGATGCGCAAGTCGATCCCTCGGATCAGTCCTTCGTTGAGCGGCAGCGGCGGACCGTCGCGAGCGAGCAGCCGCAGCGCATAGATCACGGCGCTGCGGACGATGGCCGGCGTCGCATTGAGGTTGCCGGGGTGCACCGGGCCGCTCCCGGTGAAGTCAATCCGTGTCCGCTGCGGACCGGGCTCGATCACGACGCGGATCGGCGTTCCGTCGTCGAGCCGCTGCTCGGATTCAAATCGGCCCTGCCGCCGAGCAAGCCCCGTCATCGATTCGCGGACACGAGTTTCGGATCGGTCGAGGAGGCGCGCCATGGCGCGCCGCAGGCTCGGCGCACCCTGCTCCGTCACGAACGCCGTCACGGCCTCGACGCCGCGCCGATTCGCGGCGAGTTGCGCCCCCAGGTCCGCGATGTTGTCCTCGACAGCCCGTGACGGGTGCGGGCCGGCCGCGAGGAGCGCACGCAACTCATCGAATTGGTCCCGGCCACCGTGAACGAGGAACCGCGGAGCGATGACCACCCCTTCGTCGGCGAGCGTCCGCGCATCGGGCGGCATCGAGCCGGGGCGCGAGCCGCCGATCTCGGCGTGGTGGGCGCGGCTGGCGACGTAGGCAATCAGCGTCCCGGCGTGATCGTGGACGGGCGTGATGACCGTGACATCCGGAAGGTGCGAGCCGCCGAACGCCGGATGGTTGGTCACGACGGAATCCCCCGGACCCATGGCGAGGCGCTCCCGGACGGCGCGCACGCAGACGCCCAGGGCGCCGAGGTGAACGGGGATGTGCGGAGCATTGACCACCAGCACGCCGTCGGCGTCGAGGATGGCGCACGAGTAGTCCAGGCGTTCCTTCACATTGGTCGAGAGGGCCGTACGCCGGAGCATCTCGCCCATCTCCTCGGCGATAGCTCCGAGCCGGCCCACCGCAAGTTCGTCCCGGACGACCTCGGCGCGGGCGTCCGCCCCGGCCAGCGCGGCGGAGGCCCGCCGCTCGAGGATGAGCGCCCCGGGTGCATCGACGCGGCAGGTCCATCCGGGCTCGACGACGGTCGTCGCGTGCGCCTCCGTGACTAACGCGGGCCCCGCCAACCGTGCGCCCGGCTTGAGCCGCTCACGTTCAAAGACGTCGGCATCGATCCATGCGCCGCCAAACCAGGCCGTTCGCGTTGTGGAGGACTCGGCAACGTGCGAAGCGGCGGAGATGTCCGGGGCCGCGACCATGTCACGTACCTCGCGCACCGCGACACGGCAGGATTCGATCTCGATCGATCGCCCCGACGGTGCATACCCATAGATGGCACGGTACCGCTCGGCGAAGGCGTCGGCGAGCCCGTCGCGCGCCGGCCAGTCGATCTGGATCGTCGACTCCTGCCCCTTGAGCCGCAGATTCACGATGACACGCGCGGTCTCGGTGCGCGGCACACACTCGGCCGCGAGGTCGGTCTCCGCCTCCTGCAACAGAGCGCCGATCAGGGCCGGCAGTTCCGGCTCGACCTGCGCGAGCGGCCGGAGGACCTGCTTCTCCGCGAACCGCTCGACCGCGGCGTGCCCCAGCCCCACGCCGCACAGCAGCCCCGCGTCGCGCGGCACGATCGCCGTGCTGATGCCGAGGCGCTCCGAGACGCGGCAGGCGTGTTGCCCGCCGGCGCCGCCAAAGGCGAGCAGCGTGTACGCGCCGGGGTCGTAGCCGCGCCGGATGCTGATCCGGCGGATCGCCTCGGCCATGCGTTCGCAAGCGAGGTCGAGCAGCCCGTCGAGCAGCACTTCGGCCACGGGGGCGCCGGGCCCGATCCGCCCGCGGAGCGCATCGGCGCCGTGTCGAGAGGCGCCCTCGTCCAGCGGAACTCCGAACCGGCCGGGGTCGATCCGCCCGAGGAGAAGATTGATGTCGGTGATCGTCAGCGGGCCGCCCATCCCGTAGCAGGCTGGGCCCGGCCAGGCCCCAGCGCTGCGCGGCCCGACCCGCAGTTCGCCCGACTCCCACTCGCAGATGGACCCTCCGCCCGCGGCAACGCTCTCCACCGCGAGCGCGAGCGCGGCGATCGAGGCGTCGCCGACGCGGTGCTCAAAGACATACTCGAAGACGGCCCGCCCGGCGTCGTCCACCCCGACCTGCTCGTTCGCCACCTCGAGCGCGGTCTGAAACCTCTCCCGCGGCAGTTTCTCCAGGCACCGGCCAACGATGCGCTCGAGGTCGGGCGGGAGATCCGAGCGAACGCTCGTCAGTGGTGGCGGGCTGTCGCGCAGGATC
>CAZMPE010000135.1:5552-6949 GCA_964567955.1 uncultured Phycisphaeraceae bacterium
CCGCCCGGCGTCGTCAAACCGGGAGACATCCGTGCTCGTGCCGCCCTTGTCGAAGGCGATGACGCGCAGGAATCCCGATGCCGCCGCGGCGCGTGCCGCCCCCACCACTCCCGCCGCCGGCCCGCTCAGCAGGCTGTCCTTGGGCCGGAATGCCGCGGCCGAGACGAGCCCGCCCGCGCTGGTCATGACGCGCAACCCCCCGCGCTCCGTCCCGCACACCCGGTCGACGCGCCGCAGGTACTCCCCCACGACCGGCGCCAGGCATGCGTTGACCACGGCCGTCTGCGCCCGCGGCAGGATCTTGATCGTCGGGGACAGATCGGCGGACGCGGAGACATGCTCGAAACCAAGCTCTAGCAGGAGCGCCGCGACCGCGCGCTCATGGCGGGGATCCAGCCAACTGTGCAGGAGCGCTACGGCCGCCGAGCGGAACCCCCTGCCGAGCAGCCTCGCGGCCGGGGCTCGCAGCGACTCGAGATCGAGCGCCTCGACGACCGCGCCATCGGCCGCGAGGCGCTCGTCAACCTCGACGACGGCGCCGTAAAGCGGAGCCGGCTTGCGTATGTCGAGCGCGAATAGATCCGGGCGCTGCTGCGTCCCGATCTCGAGGAGGTCGGCGTGCCCTCGGGTGACAAAGAGCGCGACCGGCGCCACGGTGCGCTCCAACAGGGCGTTGGTGCCGCGGGTGGTCCCCAGGCGCATCTCCATCGGCGGCAGGGGTTGGTCCCGCGGGGTGGACGTGACGAGCCGGGCCGCGAGGATCGGCGCCTCCTCATCGCTGATCGCTTCGAGCATCGATCCGGGCCGAAGCCCCTCGGGCGCCCGATCAAGGTGGAGCCGGCACGCCGCCGGATCGAACCGCAGCGCCCGAAACTCGCCCGGAACGCCCGCGATCGCGATGCGCATCCCCTCCACCAGGCCGGGCGCGGCGTCCCACCCGGCGTCGAGCACGAGCGTCTCCCCCGTGCCGGATCGAACGCGGGCACGCAGCGCGCTCGTGCTGAGGACCTTGGCTCGACGGACGGAGCCGTCGGGGGCGATGGCGATGCAGTCCGTGAACGTGCCTCCGGTGTCGATCCAGACGCGCCAGGGAGTTGCCGGAGGTCCGCCGTTGTGTTGCGTTGGTGCTGGCACGGTGATGGCCGCCCCGTGTCCGCGCGGGGCGTCCGGCCGGTACAGTATCCGACGCGATGGACAAGATGCTTCTGATCGGCGTGGCGGGAGGAGCGGGCTCGATCGCCCGCTACGCGCTGTCGGGCCTCGTTCAACGGGCCTGCGGTCCGGGCTTCCCGATCGGCACGCTGGCGGTCAACGTGCTCGGCTGCCTCGTGGTCGGCATCCTGATGTATCTCATCACCCAGCGGCAGATGTTCGGCGAGACGGCGCGCCTCTGCCTG
>CAZMPE010000136.1:0-6895 GCA_964567955.1 uncultured Phycisphaeraceae bacterium
CGGCGGACCGGAATCGGTCATCATGGGGACCAGCCAGCATCGCAGCATCAGGTCGAGCCGGCCCCCCTCGAGCCGGATCGCGCCGTCGGAGGTCCGGATCCGCCGGACCCCGGCGTTGGTCGGGCCGCGCACGACCGCGGTCCAGTCCGTCACTTGCCCCAGCCATTGGCGCTGCACGCCGCCGACGATCGGGAGCCGGGCTTGCAGCGCGGGCAGTTCGTCCACCGGCACGGTCAGGATCCGCAGCCCCGCTCGCGCCATCCTCTCGCGGGTGGCCTCGTCAATCGGCGGGATGAAATCCAGATACGGCGAGAGCAACTGCCCCGCGTCGCCGTGGGCGTCTTGCACGACCCATGTCCAGATCTCCAGCCCGTCCTCGGCCCCGCGGACCGCCGGAGCGTTGACCGCGGGCGCGGCGGCCGGCGGCGTGTCCGTCCCGGCGCACGCCGCGAGCATCGGCAGACAGCACAGCGGAATCAGGATCGCGGACACTCTCACGCGCGTCTCCGGCGCGGGGGCAGATACGGTCCCGTTGACGCTCAGGCCGGGTCGCACTCGTTGATCCGATCGATCAGCCTGCGGACGAGTCCGAACTTGTGGCGTGTGTGGGTAAACGCCAGACGCGGCAGGTCAAGGTGGTCCTCCTCCGCATCGTACGGCCCGCGTTGCACGATCCGGCAGTTACGGCAGAGCACCGCGAACTCGTCGCTCAGCTTCTCCACGTCTTCCGGGCGCAGCGGCCGCTTGATGCGGATGACCAGGTCGTCGCGTACGTACCGCGACGAGTGGTAGTTGCGGTAGAACTGCTCGATATGGTCCGCCGCGTCCGCCGCGTCGCGCGCCAGGTAGTACAGCCCCACGTCCTCCGGGCTGATGAGCTTGCGTTCCAGCAGCCCGTTCCGGATGTACCGGTCCCATTCAGCCCAGTACGTGCCTCCCGCCCCCTCGATGCACACGATGGGAATCATCGAGGCCTTGCCCGTCTGCACGAGCGTCAGGAGTTCGTAGGTCTCGTCGAGCGTACCGAACCCGCCGGGAAACAGGGCCACGGCCTCCGCCTGGCTCACGAACATGAGTTTGCGCGTGAAGAAGTAGCGGAAATGGATCAGCTTGTCGTCGCCCGCGATCACCTCGTTCGCCGTCGTCTCGAACGGGAGCCGAATCGCCACTCCGAAGCTGGCCTCGCGCCCCGGGCCGACATGACCGGCCTTCATGATCCCATCGCCCGCCCCGGTGATCACCATCCAGCGGCGCTGCGCCATGAGCCGGCCGAACTCCACCGCCGCGGCGTAGTCCGGGTGCGTCTCCTCGGTGCGGGCCGACCCGAAGATGGTCACCTTGTGCGGCGCCGGGTACTGCCCGAACACCCGGTACGCGTACCGGAGTTCCTTCACCGCCGCCGTGATCAGCTTCAACTCGCCGGTATCGCGCCCGTCGGGGATGAGCTTGAGGCCGGCGACGAGCATCTCGCGCACCAGCTTCGTGTCGAAACTCCCCCGTCGTCCGCCGACCTGTTCGATCAGGCGGTCGAGCTGCGCGGCGATCTCCGGATCATCGGCTCGCTTCTCGGCGACGCCCTCGGGGGGAACTACGGGCTCGTCCTTGACGGGCGCCACGGGCGCGGGGTCCAGTTCGATCCGGTTGTGCTGCGGAGTGGGCGGCTTGGGCATGCGGGTCCTAGCGCGGGTCAGGTTCATCCGTCGGAACGCTTGCCTCGGGCCGGCGTCCCTCGATCCCGGGCGCCGAGGGACGGATGGGGTTCCGATTCGGCACCAGCCGTCGCTCCATCTCGGCGAGCCGGCGATCCTGCTCGGACGACCTGGGGCCGACGGCACGGTCAAGGATACGCCGCGTCTGCGGCACCGTGACAAGGCTCACCACAGGCTTGCCGAGCGTCCCCTTGACGCTGGTCGAGACGAGCTGGTCGCGGATCCCCTCGACCAGACGGCTCACCAGCGGGATCGGCCGTGCCGATCGCGAGTTGAAGCGCAGATCCAGTTCCAGCCCCGGCCAGGTCATCATCCCCGATCCGTTGATGGCGACCGCGCTCGAGTACACCCCCAGCTCCTGGAACGCGACCATCCCGCCCTCGATGAAGAAGTTCGCGTGCGAATAGTCGAGGCGCTCGCCTGCGGGCAACTGGAGATTGCTCACCTCGATCAGCGGCAGCACGAATGGGAGCGACAGCACCCGCACCTTGTCGCCCCAGATCCGAATCGTGCCCCGACCTCGCCGCGACTCGTCGGCGCCGGCGAGGCCGCCGAGCGTGAGCTCGCCGTCGATCACGCCGCGCGACGCAACGCCCCCCGGGGTCGATTCGGTCTCCGCGGACAGGTCGCGCAGGAGCGCGCCGAACTCCACGCCAGAGACCTGGAAGTCCGAGGCGTAGGCCCTGGGCAGGCCGTCCGCCGGCGCACGCACGTGCACACGCCCCGCGAACCGGCCCCCGTGACACTCGCCGCTGAGCAGCGGGATGATGATCTCGCCGGCCTCGTTGCCGCTCTCGATCCGCGCCCGCCCGTTCGTGGTGTCCGCGCCCGCCACTTCGAGCCGGTCGGCGGTGACGAACAGAGCCCATGTGGGAACGTCGGCGTCCGCGGCACGCTTGTATTCCATGTCCATGCGGCCGTTGGCGCCGACGATCGGGACGCCAGCCTCGACCGAAGCATTCTCAAACTTCACAAGGCCGGAGAAGGCCGACCGATCGCCGGACGACTCCTTGCCCTCGAACATGGTCAGCCGCGCCTCTTCCAAAGCGAACGGCCCGGCGATCGTGAACCGCAGTTCATCCACCGCTTCGCGCACGGCCTCGGGCATGAGAGCCTTGAGATCCGGCGTCAACTCCGTTCCCTTCAACCCGAACAGCGCGTCGATCTGGACCCCTTCTTCAAGCGAACGCCAGGAACCCTCGCCGTGCATCGACCAGGCGCCCGCACGCGCGTTCAAGGCGGTCACCGACCCGCCGTCGGGCCCGAACTCCAGCAGCCCGTCGATCTCGCGAAACTCCAGCGGCAACCCGTTCCTTGTCAGTCCCAGCGAGTTCGGATGGATCCGCCCGGACACCAGGCGGAAGCTCTCTCCATCCCCCCCGACCAGAAATGATCCGTCGAAACGCCCTCGTGCCTCCCACGCCGCGAGGCGGGCGCCCCGCTCAGCACCGAGCGCTCCCGAGACCAGTCTCACCGGCAGAGCGCTCTCGAATCGGCCGTCCGCGACCTCCACCCTGAGCGGCGGGCGTTCCGCAGCCTCGCCGAAGCCGCGCACGCCGGTCAGGGTCACGACACCCACCGGTTGGTCTTCGTAGGTGACCGGCACGCGGAACCCGTCCAGTTCGATCCGGCGATCCCCCACCGCCTCAACCCGGGCTCCGCCCTCCGAAGCGCCCAGACCGAACCGCCCGTCCACCGCCGTGAACGAGGCGCCGGCCTTGTCGACCGAGAGGTCCACCCGCACTCCTGTTGCCTGCCCGTCGCGGACCGTGACCGCCGTGACGGCGTTGATCGTGCCGGCCGGCCGGTACCGCTCGCGCAGGTGCAACAGCTGGTCCGCCGCGCCCTGCGAAAAGACGCGAACGACGCGCTCGATGTCCGCCGCCACGTCGAGCGCCGGCGAACTCACGGTCGCGTCGATGTCCGGTCCATCGAATCGGGCCGTCGCGTCGATCGCGACGCGCCCCTCCGGATTCTCGCCGACGCGGCCGTTGAGCGACATCGCCAGCGTCGATTCGTTCACCTTGATCGTGCCCGTGATCGCGTCCAGGGCGGCCGCGCCGCCGCCCGGCGCCGCTTGTGCGCGGCTGATGACGATCTCGGCATCAAAGGCGGACTCATCGCCGCCGGTCGGGGCCCCGGCCCGCCCCAGCACATCGGGCGGCGCGATGCGCACGTGGGCCGAGCCCATCCCGGAGATCCCGCTGTCGCGCAGAATCCTCTTGATCGATCCGGAGTCCTCCGAGGGATCCGCGCCCGGCAGCGCGTGCAGGAGCAGGCTGTCGAGCGGCACGTCGCGCGCCACGATGCTGATGTCGGGGCGCGACGAGTCATCGTCGGAATCCGACGGCGGAAGCCGGAAGGTCGCGCTCACCTCGGCACGTCCGCCCGTGATGCCCGAATAGATGCCGCCCTTCAGCACAGCATCTTCGTTCCGCACCGTGCACACCAGGTCCTGGGCGCGGATCGGATACGGGAACTTGCCCGGCACCAGGCCGACATCCGCGAGCCGAACCTCGACGTTGGTATCCCAGTCGACATCGACGCCGGGCGGACGGTGGACGTGGATGGCCACGTCGACGTTGCCCCGGAAGTTGAAGACCGGCGCCGCGAGCCGTCTCTCCAGATCGGCGACGTGCCCCGCCGCCGCTCCCTGCGCCTCGGGGCCGGATTCGGCGAGCCTCCGTCGCGCGGTCTCGAGTTCAGCACGCAGCTTGCGCTCCTGTTCCGGCGAGATCACAAGGCCCGCGGCCAGCAACTCGTTGTACCGCTCGACATTGAACAGAGCGGTCATGCGTTGCTGCCGCTTGGGCCCGAATCCCCTGGCCAGGAGCGGATCGAGCGGGGCGCCCGTCACGTCCACGTAGAAGTCGATGAGCGCATCCTCGGTCGGCGGAGACAGGGTCCCGTGCGCACGCAGCACCGCGCCGGAGGCCGAAACGCCGTGCACATCCGTGAACTCCACCCGCGAGTTGTCGAAGTACACCTTCCCCGACAACTGCTCGAACGGGTAGGGGAACCGCTCGAACGCCGCTCGCCCGTTGGACACATCCAGCCAGCACCGGAACTCCACTTCCGGCACCACGCCCTCCACCGCGGGGCCGCGGCTCAGTTGCAGGCGCGTCGTCAAAGTCGCCGTCGGACCGGAAAACTGCCGCAGACGGTACCGCACCATCTCCGGGGCGTGCGGGAGCAGCCTCGGGAACCGTTCGATCTGGAAGTCGCGGCTGACGATGGTGCAGGTGAAGGGCGATGTCGGCGTCACGCCGTCGTATCTCAGCGTCACCTCGTACGGGAAGTCCTCGAGCTTGCCGCCCACCTCTGCCAGCACCTGGTCGCGCCGGAACTCGATCATCCCGTTGACTTCCTGCATCCGCAGCCGCCGGCGAGCCGACTCACCCTCATTCACAGGCAGGTTCATCCCCACCGATGTCAGCGTCAGCTTCGCCGTCAGGCCGTCCGTCGCCGAATACGCCAGCGTTGCGCGGCTGACCTCGCCCTCAAGGCCCAGATCGCCGAACAACTGGCGTGTCGCCGTCGGGATCGTGGACGCCGGCCAGTCGCTGAGCGTGAAGCTCTCCATCGACAGGTCGATCCCGTCGCCGACCGTGCCCCGCAGACGGAATCCGGGCTTGGGCGGGCCGCCGCCGATCGTCCGCGTCACAAGCTCCTGCAGGCTCACGTCGTAACCCGGACCTCGCGCCGAGGGCGTCAGCAGCCCCTTCACCGGCATGCGCTTGAGGGATCGGAACGCCCCGTCCCCGTGCTCGGCCAGCTCGATCGCCGCGTCCTCCGCCACGATCGTCGGCAGCATCGCCGGCATTCCGCTCCCGGAGCCCTTCGGCAGCACCAGCGCATCGATGTTCAGCGAGCCGTCCACGATGGACTGGCTGATGCGCGGCACGGGCTTGTGAAAGACAACTGTTCGGATGCGCGTCGATCCGCCGAACGCCGCGCCCCAGTCCACATCGGCCACGACCCGTTCGACCTGCAGGAACAGCCCCTCGGGCCCTGGCACGCCCGGGATGCGGACCCTCGCCTGCTCGATCACCAGTTCGCCGTTCGTACGCACGTAGACCGAGGCGGCGTCGATATCGAGATTGAACGCCACGGCGAGCCGCGGCAGCACGATGGCGGCGGTCAACGGCGACCGCGTCAGGACGACCAGCGCGAGCACCACGACCAGTCCCAGACCGAGCAGCGTGCGGATGGACCGGCGCTGCCACCTGGGCAGATCGCGGAACCAGCGCTTGCGGCGCCAGAATCGCCTGCGCTTGGGCTCGGTCACGGGCACGGATTCGTTCTGGTCGTTTTCGGGCATGGCAAGGCCGTTCCCGGGGCAGGAATCGTAGGTCGGGCGGGCCGGGGAGCGAGCCCGGGACAATCCCCTTGATCCGCGCGCCTGCAGACGCGACCATGATCGGACCGATCCCACTGTCTCACGGAGTCGCCGCCATGCCCCGATGCCCGAGCGCACCCCGGCGTGCCTTCACGCTCATCGAGTTGCTCGTCGTCATCGCGATCATCGCGCTGCTCATCGGCATCCTGCTCCCGGCCCTCGGGGCCGCCCGCAGCGCATCCAAGCTCGTCCAGTGCACGTCCAACATCCGCTCGATCGGACAAGGCCTCGGCACGTATACCGGCGAGCAGCGCGGCCGGTTCCCGCACTGGTCGGGCTGGCAGATCTACGGCGGGAACGGCACGCCGCCGGATTCGCCGGGCCCCGGCTGGACGGAGCTGCTCGCCGACTATCTCGCCGGCGTGCAGATCTTCCGTGACCCCGTCCGCGACCGCGACCTCGCCCCGTTCAGCTACTTCCTGTCGTCCAAGTGGGTCTACGCCCAGACGGGCCAGGCGTACACATCGCTGCGCGACACTCAGGTGCAGCTCACGAGCCAGTTCATCCTCGCGGGCGACTGCAACCAGCCGCTCTTGTACCCGCAGCCGTACGGCACGAGCGTGCTCCCCCCCGACTGCGACCAGGACGACGCGTCCAACCCCGGCGTCTTCTTCCCCGGTCAGCTCCTCCCGCACGCGGGCGCGACCAACCTTCTCTTCGCCGACCAGCACGCCGCGGTCTTCAAGCAGTTCGAGCCCGACCGCATGACATTTCACGGCAACCGGATGACGGACTGGACGCTGCAGTAGCGCCCGTCAGCGCGCCGTCAGCCACTCCGGCAATCCCT
>CAZMPE010000137.1:0-6893 GCA_964567955.1 uncultured Phycisphaeraceae bacterium
GAGGGTGTCCTTGGGGAAGCACGAGCCGCCATAGCCCGGGCCGGGGTAGAGGAACTCGTGCCCGATCCGCTTGTCGGAACACATGCCCTCGCGGACCCGGTTGATGTCCGCCCCGTAGGCCTCGCACAGGTTGGCCATCTCGTTGATGAAGCTGATCTTCGTCGCGAGGAAGTTGTTGCTCGCGTACTTGACCATCTCCGACGACGAAACGTCCATGAAGAAGATCGGGTGTCCGTTGCGGACGAACGGGTCGTACAGCGCGAGGAAGGCCTGGCGGGTGGAGTCGTCCTCCACGCCGCAGACGACGCGGTCGGGCTTGTTGAAGTCGTTGATCGCCGCGCCCTCCTTGAGGAACTCGGGGTTGTCGGCGACGCTGAAGGGGATGTTCGGTCCGACGCGTTCGCGGATGCGGCTCTTGACGGCCAGAGTCGTGCCGACGGGCACGGTGGACTTGACGACGATGATCTTCGGCTTCTGTTTCGGGCCGAGGCTCTTGAGGACGTCGGCGATGTCGTCCGACGCCGAGTGGATGTACTTGAGGTCGGTGTGCCCGCGCTCGTCGCTGGGCGTGCCGACACAGATGAAGATCATGTCGGCGTCGCGGTACGCGATGTTCTTGTCCATCGTGAAATGGAGGCGGCCGGCGGCGATGTTGCGCTCCATGAGCTCGGTGAGGCCGGGCTCGTAGATCGGGCAGACGCCCTTCTTGAGCTTCTCGATCTTGCCCGCGTCGACGTCGAGGCAGATCACGTCGTTGCCCGTGTTGGAGAAACAGACGCCGGTGACCAGGCCGACGTAACCGGTGCCGACCATCGTGAGCCGCATTCGAACGTCCTTTCTGCGTGCCGCGTGGCGCGGCCGGGGCGGGAGTAGTGGGGGGAACTATAAGCCCCTATCGGCATGGTCCGTGGCCCGCTTCTACGAGTCCGGGGCCATTCGGGTTCGGCCTACACTCCGGACCCATGCCCAGACCCTCACGGAAGAAGGTCCGCTCCGTCGACCCGCACGTGCTCTACCAGCGGGCGGTGCAGGAGCCCGACGCCGAAGTGGACTTCGTCGATCGGACGTTCCGGAAACTACGCCGGCGGAAGCCGACGCGATTGCGCGAGGACTTCTGCGGCACGGCGGGCGTCTGCTGCTCCTGGGTGAATCGGCGGCGCGCCAATCGGGCGGTGGGTCTGGATATCGACGCGGCGACGCTCGAATGGGCACGGACCCATAACGTGGCGAAGCTCAAGCCGGCGGCC
Organism: uncultured Phycisphaeraceae bacterium; assembly: GCA_964567955.1. GTDB lineage: Bacteria > Planctomycetota > Phycisphaerae > Phycisphaerales > UBA1924 > CAZMPE01. The sequence goes on from CAZMPE010000137.1 coordinate 1,248, forward strand.
GCGGAGCGCGTGACGCTGCTCAAGCGCGATGTGCGCCGGCCGGGGCGCGGCACCAGCCGGATGGACGCCGTGCTGGCGATGAACTTCAGCTGGTGGGTCTTCAAGACGCGCGAGGAGCTGAAGGGCTATTTCAGAGCCGTGCGTCGGTCGCTCGTGCGCGACGGGGTGTTTTATCTGGACATCTTCGGAGGGTGGGAGGCGATGCGCGAGATGCGCGAGCGGCGTCCGATCCCCGGGGGTGTGGGGATGAAGACGCCGTTCACGTACATCTGGGATCAGGCCAAGTATGACCCGATCACCGGCCACTACACCTGTCACATCCACTTCACGCTCCGGGACGGGACGCGCATCCGGCGTGCCTTCACGTATGACTGGCGGCTGTGGACGATCCCCGAGGTGCGCGAGGTGCTCGCCGACGCGGGATTCCGGCGGACCACCGTGTACTGGGAGGGAGATGACGGGAGGGGAGGCGGAGACGGCGTCTTCAGCGCGACCGAGCGGGGCGAGGCGTGCGCGGCGTTCGTGGCCTACATCGTTGCCGAACGCTGAGGGCGAACCGCCGCGGCTATGCTTGGCCGATGGACGTGCTCTCCCACCGATCGGCCCCCGAAGACCTGCTGCAGCAGGCCGTGCCCGCGGCGCTGGACCGCGCGCGCAGGAGGTTCGACGAGCAACTGCGTTCCGACCTGCCGCCTGTTTCTGCCTTGGTGCGCCACGTCGAGCGGTACCGCGGGAAGATGCTCCGGCCGACGCTGGCGGCGGTCTGCGGGCTCGCGGCGGCGCCGGGGAAGGAACTGAACGACGACCACATCACCGTCGCGGCGGTCTGCGAGATGGTGCACATGGCCACGCTGGTCCACGACGATGTGCTGGACGAGGCGGACATGCGCCGGCGCGGGCCGACGATGAACCGATTGCGCGGCAACGAGACGGCGGTGATTCTGGGCGATTACTTGATCGCCAGCGCCTACCACCTGTGCTCGCAGCTCGATTCGCAGGCGACGGCCCTGCTCATCGGTCATGTCAGCATGGTGCTCTGCTCGGGCGAGCTGCTGCAACTCCATCATCGCGAGGACTGGTCGCTCGACGAGCCGACGTACTTCGAGATCGTGAGGCGCAAGACGGCGTCGCTTGTGGGAGCGGCTTGCCGCCTCGGGGCCGCGTGCTCGGGCGCCGACGAGTCGGTCTGCCGGCGGTTCGAGCGCTTCGGGACCGATCTGGGAGTGGCGTTCCAGATTCAGGACGATCTGCTCGACCTGACCGGGCGTACGTCCGTCCTCGGCAAGAGCGTCGGGAAGGACCTGGAAAAGGGCAAACTGACTCTTCCCGTGATTCACCACCTGGCCGCGGCGGACCCTCGCATGCGGGGGGAGACGCTCAGACTTCTGGAGCGGCTGAGCGGATCGGGTTCCCCGGCGGGTGAGACAACGGAGGCCGGCCACTTGGTGGGCCGCCTCGGGGAAACCGGATCGATCGCGTACGCCCGGGCCGCCGCGGGCAGCCTCGTCGAGCGTGCCAAATCGGAGTTGGCCGCTCTGCCGTCGAGCGCCGCTTCTTCGCTCCTGCTGTCCATGGCCGACGCCGTCATCAAGCGCGAGTCCTAGAGTCGAACAGTGATCTTCGGGAGTGCCCCGGGGGTCGCCGCCGCCCCCTCCCGAGACGAAACCCATGCCTGGTCAACCCACTTTGGCTGTTGTCGGCGCCACCGGCGCTGTCGGACGCGAGTTCCTGGCCATCCTCGAGCAACGCCGGTTCCCGCACGGTGAGATCAAGCTGCTGGCCTCGGCCCGGTCCGCCGGCGCCACGCTGACGTACCGCGGCGAGTCCCGACCGGTCGAAGAGCTGAAGAAGACGTCATTCGCGGGCGTAAACGTGGCGCTCTTCTCCGCCGGCGGCGGGGTCTCCAAGGAGTTCGCTCCGATCGCCGTGGCTGCCGGAGCAACCGTCATCGACAACTCGTCGGCCTTCCGGATGACGCCGGGCGTGCCGCTCGTTGTTCCGGAGGTCAACCCGGGGCACCTGGATGCCGTTCGAGGCAAGCCGTCGATCATCGCCAACCCGAACTGCTCGACCATCATCATGCTGATGGCGGTCACGCCGCTGCGCCGGGCCTTCGGGGTCGATCGGGTCGTCGTCTCGACCTATCAGGCCGTCTCGGGCGCGGGCGCGGCGGGGATGCAGGAACTGGCGGAACAGACGGAGGCGTTTGTGGCCGGTCGGCCCGCGACGCCGCGGCTGTTCCCGGAGCCGTGCGCGTTCAACGTCTTCAGCCATAACTCGGCGATGAACCAGTCGACGGGCGTCAACCTGGAAGAGGAAAAGATGGTCGTGGAGACGCGCAAGATGTGGGGCGATCCGAACGCCCGGGTTTGCGCGACGTGCGTTCGCGTGCCGACCATGCGGGCGCACGCCGAGTCGATCAATGTGACCCTCTCGCGACCGGCGACCGAGGCGGCGGTTCGGGCGGCACTCGCGGCCGCGCCGGGCATCCGGATCGTGGACGACCGGGCGGCGAACCGGTTCCCGACGCCGCTCAAGGCCTCGGGGATCGATGAGACCCTCGTGGGGCGTATCCGACCCGACGACACACAGGATTCGGAGCGGAGCCCTGGCGGCGAGACGGCCTACCGGGGCTTCAGCCTGTTTGTCGTCGGCGACCAGCTCCGCAAGGGCGCCGCGCTCAACGCGATCCAGATCGCCGAGATGCTGGCCTGACCGCCCGTCCGGGACGTGCCCGGGTTGCCCGTGGTATCGTTGGCCCATGCCGATCGACTTCCTGGCCGAGTTGAAGTGGCGCGGCCTCTTCCACCAATGCACGAACGAGGCGGGGCTGCGCGCGCATCTGGCGGGTGGCGTGCGCCGCGCCTACGCCGGGTTTGATCCGACATCCGACTCGCTGACGATCGGGAACATGATCCCGATGATGCTCCTGCTGCACCTGCAGCGCGCCGGGCACGAACCGGTCGTCGTGATGGGGGGAGGGACGGGCCTCATCGGGGATCCCTCCGGCAAAAGCGCCGAGCGGCAGCTCATGACCGAGGATCTGGTCAGATCCAATGTGGACCGGCAGCGCCCGATCTTCGAGCGTCTGTGGGCGAATGCCGGGTTCGGCCCGCCGCGGATCGTGAACAACGTCGACTGGCTGGGGAAACTCGGGTACCTCGAGGTGCTGCGGGATGTGGGCAAGCACTTCTCGGTGAACATGATGATCCAGAAGGACTCGGTGCGCGACCGGCTGCACGCCCGCGACCAGGGGATCAGTTACACCGAGTTCAGCTACATGATCTTGCAGAGTTACGATTACCTGTACCTGTACGAGCGCGACAGGGTCACGCTTCAGATGGGCGGCAGCGACCAGTGGGGCAACATCGTCGGCGGGTCCGATCTGATCCGTCGCAAGCACCAGGCCGAGTCGTACGGCCTGACGGCTCCGCTCGTGACCAAGGCGGACGGCGGGAAGTTCGGCAAGACGGAGTCCGGCGCGATCTGGCTGTCGGCGCCGCGGACGAGCGCGTACGCCTTCTACCAGTTCTGGCTCAACACATCCGATGCCGATCTGCCGGTGTTCCTGCGCCGATTCACGCTCCTTCCGGAGGACGAGATCAAGACGCTCGAGAGCGCCCACGGCGCGGACCCGGGCGCCCGCGCGGCGCACCGGGCGCTGGCCCGGGCCGCCACGGCGCTGATTCACGGCAAGGACGCCGCGACCGACGCCGAGGCGGCGACAAAGGCGTTGTTCTCCGGTGACATCGCGGGCCTTCCCGAGGCGACGCTCGCGGAGGTGTTCGCCGAGGTGCCCGGAAGCGAACACGACCGGTCACTGCTCGGCGCCGGCGTCCCGCTCGTCGACTTGCTCCCCCTGACGACGCTGGCCAAATCCAAACGCGAGGCGAAGGAGTTCCTCGCCTCCGGATCGGTGGCCGTGAACGGGCGCAAGGCCGGCCCCGACGATTCGGTGACAACGTCGGACTTGCTGAACGGCTCCATGATCGCGCTGCGGCGCGGCAAGAAATCGTGGCATCTCACGCGGTGGAAGTAAGAATCCCCCGATCGGGGCGTGTTTGTCCTGCGGATTGAGGAGAAAAAAACTCGTCTCGATCCAGGTATTTCACTTGGATCGGCGCGGGTGGGGCACGACAATGGTGAAAGGACGGCTCGGCGCGTTCTCGTGAGCGGCCGGGCCCGAGACGAAAGGAGCTCGTCATGTTTCATACCGTCGAAGAGGTTCTCCGCCAGAAGGGATCAAGCGTCTACATGATCGCGCCAGGGGCCACGGCGCTGGACGCGGCGGCGAGGATGAACGAGCACCGCATCGGATCGCTCGTCGTCGTGGCCGACGGTTCGGTGGTCGGCATTGTCAGCGAACGCGACATTCTCATCCGCGTCGTCGCCAGCCAGTTGCCGCCCGCCGAGACGCCGGTCTCTCAGATCATGACGACGCCCATCATCACGTGCTCGCCCGCGACGACGCTCGACGAGTTGCGCGGGATCATGCGGACGAAGCGCATCCGCCACGTCCCGGTCATGGAGAACGACCGGCTCGCCGGGATGATCTCGATCGGCGATCTCAACATGGCTGAGGCGCAGTCGATGTCGGAGACGATCAAGTATCTCGAGGCCTACATCTGTTCCGGCTGATGGGCGGGCCTACAACGCCCCCGCGATCCGTTTGATGGTGGAGGGGGACTCGCCCTGCCCCGTGCGTGCGCTCAGGAGCGCGGCGTGGCACATCGCGAGCACCGTCGCCTCATCCCGGGGCGACGCCGCCGGGGCACCGGGGTCGAGGAGCGCTCGGAGCGACCGGGCCAATCGGGCGACCGCGGGTGGGTCGCTCGCTCGCCCGGCGCTCCGGCGCGGCCTGGACTCGTCGATGGGGCGACCGTCGGCGCCGGTCCATTCAAACGTCGAGTCATCGACGCGGAGCCGTCCGCCCGTGCCGAGGACCGTGACGTTCTGACTCCAGCACATCCCCTGGTCGCTCAGGCCGATGGCCGCGGCTCGTCCGTCGCCGAACCGGATGTTGGCGGTCAGGTCGCCGTGAAGATCGCGGAGTGTCTCGCCCGGCAGGGCGTGCAATCCTCGGCCCTGCTCGGGAGAGACATACGCCGCGTCGATCGACTCGGGCTCGCCGAACAAGTGGTGGACGAGGTCCATCACGCCGTAGAGCCGCGCACCGAGCGAGCCCTCGGCCTCGGCGCAGATCGCTTCGGCAACGAGGAACCGTACAGGCCCGAAACCCTGCAGCAGGTCCGCGGCGTCGTACGGCGAGACGAGCGGGAGACCGGCTGGACAGAAGCGGATCGCGTCGACCGGCGGCGGCCCCGCCTCGGCGCGGGTCCAACCCTTGCTGACCAGGTCGAGCGCTGTGGCGGGAATGGGCTCGAGTGTCGCGATACGAACACCGCGTGACCGCGCCGTCGAGACTGCTGCGGCGTCTTCCCCGCCTGCTCCGCCGGTGCCGAACGATCCGGGCGCGGCGATCCAGAGCAGATCGGCGGTAGCCGTGGCCATGGCCGCGCGAAGGTCGTCGGCGGGGGCGCACTCGAGTTGCGACGCGACGTGCTGCGAGCGGCCGCGGTCCGGCGATCCCGCGGCCTCGATGTGGAGTTCAGCCGCGCGGGCGACCTCACGGACCAGTTCAACCTG
>CAZMPE010000138.1:0-6833 GCA_964567955.1 uncultured Phycisphaeraceae bacterium
TCATCATCGCCATCGCCTCCGCCCTCATCGTCACACGCTCCGGCGCCAAGGAGCAGCTCGGAAACGAACTCACCGACCAGGTCATCAGCCAGCCCCGCGGCCTCATGATCACCGCCATCTTCCTCGGCGTCCTGGCCTTCACGCCCCTGCCCACCTTCCCCCTCGTCGCCACCGGCGCCGGCCTCGCCGCCATCGCCTGGTCCATGATGGCCACCACCCGCGGCAAGGCCGCCGCCAAGCGCGCCGAGGCCGAGCAGACCGCCGCGAAGCAGCGCACCGACCCGCAGCCCGTCGAGTCGCTCCTCAAGCTCGACACGCTCGAGCTCGAAGTGGGCTACGGCCTCGTCGCCCTCGTCGACACCGCACAGGGCGGCGACCTGCTCGAACGCATCAGCGCCATCCGCCGCCAACTCGCCGTCGAACTCGGCCTCGTCATGCCCCCCGTCCGTATCCGCGACAACATGCAGCTCGGGGCCACCGAGTACCGCATCAAGATCCGCGGCAACCCGGTCGCCGCCGGCGTCACCCGCCCCGGCCGGCTCCTCGCCATGGACTCGGGCATCGCCAGCGGCCCCATCCAGGGCGAGCCGACGAAGGAGCCCGCCTTCGGCCTCGACGCCTGGTGGATCGACCCCGCCCAGCGCACCCGCGCCGAGACCATGAACTACACCGTCGTCGATCCCACCAGCGTCCTGGGCACGCACCTCACCGAGGTCGTCAAGGCCCACGCCCCCGAACTCCTCACCCGCGACGAAGTCAGCAACGCCATCGAGCAGCTCAAGGCCCGCTCCCCCAAGCTCGTCGAAGAGACCATCCCCTCCATCGTCAAGATCGGAGACGTCCACCGCGTCCTCCAGTCGCTCCTCCGCGAACGGATCCCCATCCGCGACATCGACACCATCATCGAGACCCTCGCCGAGTGGGGCGGCAAGACCAAGGACCCCGAGGTGCTCACCGAGTACGTCCGCAACGCCCTGCGGCGCACCATCAGCCAGCTCTACGCCACGCCCTCGCCCAACGGGCCGCGCCACCGCATCGTCTGCGTCACGCTCGACCCCTCCCTCGAGGACCAGGTCAGCGGCTACATCGACCGCGGCCCGGGCGGGACCGTCGTCAGCATGCCCGCGCGCGTCGCCGCCCGCATCGCCGAGCCGATCACGACCGCCCTCCAGCAGGTCGTCGCCGGCGGCCACCCGCCCGTCGTCATCGCCTCGCCGACCGTGCGCGCCGTCATCCGCCAGATCATCGAACCGCACATCCCGACCGCCGCGGTCCTCGGCTACAACGAGATCATCCCGGGCATCGACGTCGAGTCGCTCGCCCTCGTCGTCGCGCCGGACGGAAAGGAGGCCACCGCCGCCGCTTGACGCGCCCACGCACCGATCGGCGCCACGCGGTACACTCCCGCCGACCTCCCCGGGGCCGCCCCCGACGACCCCGACTCTCGCGAGAACATCCCGGCAGGACGCCGGGACATCAGGAAGCCACGGATGGCCGACATGAACCTCAAAACCTACCGGGCGCGCACCATGGGCGACGCCCTCGCCGAGGTCAAGCGTGATCTCGGCAAGGACGCGGTGATCCTCCATACACGCTCCTTCAAAGTGGGCGGATGGCTCGGCCTCGGAGGCAAGCCCATGGTCGAGATCACCGCCTCCGTCGGCGTCAACGTCCTCGACCCGCGCGACCGCCGCCCGCCCCGCCGCGAGACCCCGCTCCAGCCCGCCAGGGAGATCGCCCGCGCCTACGGCGCGCCGACACCGGCCCCCGTCAAGCCCGCGCCCGCCGAAACACCCGACGCCGCCCGCGCCGTCGCACGCGAGGTCATCGCCGCCGCCGGCACCGCCTCGCGCTCCGGCGCCGAAGGCCTCGAGTCCGAACTCGCCGCCATCCGCCGCATGGTCGGACAGGTCCTCCAGTGCTCCCGGCACACCGCCCTCCACGTCGGCGTCGAACGCGCCGCGGGGCGTGAGAGCCCGGGCGGCGCCGCCACCGCGCTCCTCCCCGCGGGCACCATGCCCGATGCCCTCATGCAGCAGTACCTCCAGCTCCTCGAGGGCGAGGTCGCCGCCGAGATCGCCGACGAAGTCGTCGGCAAGGTCCGCGACGAACTCTCTCCCTCCGAGCTGTCGGACGACGAGATCGTCCGAACCACAATTGTGCGTCACCTCGCGGGCATGATCCCCTCCGAGAGCGATGTACCCAGGTCCCCGCGCGCCGACGACGGCCGCCCGCTCACCATCGCGCTCATCGGGCCCACCGGAGTCGGCAAGACGACCACCGTCGCCAAGCTCGCCGCCGCCTACAAGCTCCGGCACGGCAAGAAGGTCGGCCTCGTCACCAGCGATACCTACCGCATCGCCGCCGTGGACCAGCTCCGCACCTACGCCGAGATCATCGGCCTCCCGCTCAAGGTGGTCCTCACCCCGACCGACATGACCGCCGTCTGCGAGTCCCTCGCCGACTGCGACGTCATCCTCATCGACACCGCGGGCCGCTCGCCCAGCGACGCCGGCCGACTCGACGAGCTCCGCCAGTTCATCGCCGCCGCACGCCCGCACCAGACCCACCTCGTCCTCTCGAGCACCACCAGCCAGAACGTCATGCTCGACGCCGCCGCGCGCTTCGCCTCCGTGCGCCCCGACCGCGTCATCTTCACCAAGCTCGACGAGGCCGTGAACTTCGGTGTCCTCGTCACCGTCGCCCGCCGCATCGCCCTGCGCCTCAGCTACGTCACCACCGGCCAGGAAGTCCCCGACCACATCGAACTCGGCCGCCCGGACCGCCTCGCACGGCTCGTCCTCGACGGCGGCAGCGGCGGGGGCGGAAGTGGGGCCGGCGGATGACGACCTTCCACACCGGTATCACCGATCCCGCACGCCCCGGCGATCAGGCGGCCCGCCTCCGGGCCGTCGTCGCGGCCCATCCTCGTCCGGCCCGCCCCCGCCACCCGGCCCTCCCCGAATCGCGCCCCGCCCCCGCCCCGGTGATCACCGTCTCCAGCGGCAAGGGCGGCGGCGGCAAAACCAACCTCTCCGTCAACCTCTCGATCGCCCTCGCCGAGCTCGGCCGCCGCACCGTCCTCATCGACGCCGACCTCGGCATGGCCAACGCCGACGTCATCTGCGGCATGGCGCCCACACGCCGCCTCGACCAGGCCGTCGCCCCGGCAAACGCCGACAAGCCCCGGCACCTCCGCGACCTGCTCGTCGACGCCCCCGGCGGCTTCCGGCTGGTCCCCGGCGCTGTCGGCGTCGAACGCATGGCCGACCTCGGCCCCGACGAGCGGGACCGCCTCGTCCGCTCTCTCACCGAGCTGGAGCACGACGCCGACCTCATCATCGTCGACACCGGCGCGGGCATGAGCCGCGCCGTCACCTCGTTCATGCACGCCGCGGATGTCGGGATTGTCGTCGCCACCCCCGACCCGGCCTCGATCACCGACGCGTACGCCCTCATCAAGTGCATCCTGGCCCCCGCGGGCGCCCGGCCCGAGCCCGATGAGCCGCCCGCCCGCTCCCACCTCGTCCTCGTCGTCAATCAGGTCACCGGCGAGAAGGAGGCCCGGGCCGTCCACGCCCGCATCGAGGCCGTGAGCACGCGCTTCCTCGGGTACAGGCTCCCGCTCCTGGGTTGGGTTATGCAGGATGCGCGGGTTGCAACGGCTGTGCGGCGCCGGCGACCGGTATTGCTCGACAGCCCCGACTGCCGCGCCAGCGCCGATCTTCGAGACACCGCCCTCCGTTTGGTGCGCGGTTTGCGTCAACCCGTCGGTGTCAACGCCCCCGAATCGCGACGCTCGGGGTTCGCACGGGCGTTATCGAGGCTCTTTCTGCGCGGCGGTTGAGTGTCCGTTCGGTTCGGACGCCGAAGCGCATCAACAGGCGGATGAACGGATCACGGAGGTTCGCTCAACCAGGCCCCGTCTCGCGACGATAAAGAGTCTCACGGGATATCTGCGCCCGTAGACCGCCGGCAGGGAGGATCCTCGGTTGCAGTTCGGCGTTTCGAGCAAGGTGGTGGCGGCGACGCTGTCGCTCGCGGCTTTCGCCGTGGCGATTGTCGCCGGTCTCGCCGGCGGCAACGACTCCGCGGGCGTCCTTGTCAACGCGCTGATCTGCATGGTCGTCTGCCATCCCGTCGGCATGATCCTCGGCGCGATCGGCGAGCGGGTCGTCCGCGAGCACCTCGATACCGCCCTCGGCATCCGGCCCGCGCCCGCCGCGGACCCGCGCCGAACATCTCCCGATAAGAGTTCTGCAGGCAATATCCCCAATCCCGATGGGTCGCGCTAGGAGCCGCTTGCATTGACACGGCACATCCGCTACTTTCCCCGCTCGCGACCACGGATGGTTGTTCGAAATTTCAGAACAGTCGTGCCGCACGGCAGATCCACAGCGGCATAGAGCGCGAGAAATGGTCAAGGAGCCGACCATGCCAGCGACGAAGTCCTCGAAAGTAATGGCCGCCCGCGAGTCCGTGCGACGCAACGGTCGCACGAGCGAGAGCGCGCGAGCACGCACTCCGCTCGACAAGCGCCCGATCCAGGAAATCTGGGTCGAGTACAGCAAGTCGAAGTCGGAGGCGATCCGCAACTTCCTCATGGAAAAGTTCCTCCCGCTCGTGCGCTACAACGCCGAGCGCATCTACACGCGCCTCCCCGACGAGGTCGACATCGAGGACCTCATGTCCGCCGGCCTCTTCGGCCTCATGGACGCCATCGACGCCTTCGACCTCGACCGCAACGTCAAGTACGAGACGTACTGCGCCCCGCGCATCCGCGGCGCCATCCTCGACGAGCTCCGCGCCATGGACTGGGTCCCGCGCCTCGTCCGCCACCGCACCGCCAAGGTCGAGGGCGCACGGCAGCGCTTCGAGATGGCCGCCGGACGCCCGCCCACCGACCAGGAACTCGCCACCAAGCTCCAGCTCGACGCCGAAGAGTTCGAGAAGGTCAAGCGCGACTCCTCCGCCGTCGGCACCCACAGCATCACCCGCAAGTTCGCCTCGAGCGACGGCACACGTGAGCTCCGCGAGATCGACGTCGTCAAGGACGAGATCGGCTCCAACCCGCTCTTCGAGATGCAGCGCCGCGACCTCAAGGACCTCATCACCAAGGGCCTCAGCCGCGCCGAACGCCTGATCGTCATCCTCTACTACTACGAGGGCATGACGATGAAGGAGATCGGCTCCACGCTCGACCTCTCCGAGTCGCGCGTCAGCCAGATGCACTCCTCTATCCTCGCCCGCCTCAAGGCCCAGATGCAGCACCGCTCCAAGGAGCTCGAGCCCATCCAGTAGGCCCGCTCCCTTCCTCATGAATACCGCTCCCGGGATCGGTCGGACCGCTCTCGGGAGTTTTTCTTTCCCGCCCTTCCTACTGTCGCGCGTGCCGAACCACGCCTGCATCGCCCTCGGCTCCAACCTCGGCGACCGGCACGCCCACATCCGCGCCGCCCTCGACGCCCTGGCCGCGCTCCCGCGGACGACCCTCCTCGCCGCCTCCTCTATCCACGAAACCGACCCCGTCGGCCCCGTTACCCAGGGCCGCTTCCTCAACGCCGCCGCGGCCATCGACACCAGCCTGCCGCCCCGTGAACTCCTCGACCGGCTCCTCGCGATCGAACAATCCCGCGGCAGGGATCGCAGCGCCGAGCAGCGGTGGGGCCCCCGCACACTCGACCTCGACCTGCTCCTCTACGGCTCCCTCGTGATCAACGAGCCCGGTCTCGTCATCCCTCACCCGCGCCTCCACGAGCGCCGCTTCGTCCTCGAGCCCCTCGCCGAAATCGCCGCGGAGACCCTCGTTCCTGGCTACAGCACCGTTTCCCAGATCCTCAAGCGCCTGCGTTCGACCTCGGACACGTGACGCAGAGCGTCACCGAAGTGTGGGAGATATCGGGTATGCTCTGTTGGCCCCTGACACGTGCGCTTGCCAGAAAGCCGACCTCTCTCTTGAGCCGATCAATGCGCCGTCACGTCCTCAGTGCTGTTCTGGTTGTAGGCGCCTCCCTGCTCGTAACAATCGCCGCGAGCGTGTGGATTGGGCCGAACGTCTGGCGCAACCGTGATACATCCGGAGATGTGTTCCAGTATTTTGAGGACATGACCGATACGCCGAATGCCAGGTTGAGGGTGATGAGCGAGGATGAACAGACCAGGGATACTGGCTGGATCAACATGTGCTACGCCAGCTATCGCCTGACGGCTCCTGACACAGACGCAATCGTTGCCTCGTACTCGAGGTACGTGATCTCACACCAATGCACCGGTGTTGTTGCCAGAATCATCCGCGAAGCAGGAGTTGCTCTGGAATCGCTGATCGTCGAAGCAACGGTGCGAAGTCTGAGGGGCGGGGTTTCATCGACCGCCCCGCCGGCCGTCGCCATAACCAATGCGCAGACGGTTCTTCCAATGGTCGATGCCGCGTACGCCCAGAGCGTTGCCGCGATCGAATCGGGCGACTGCAACCGCGCGGCGGAACTTCTGGAGGCGACACTTCGCGCGCGTCAAGACATGGACGAATCAAGCCACCAAACGCTCGACCGCGGAAGCAAGTAGTCCCGCTGCCGCATTCTATTGTGCTTTGAACTTTGTGCTTTCTCCCCCCGCCCCTTCATTTTTCCCATCCCGCCTTCATTCGCACTTTGCACTTTGTACTTTGTACTTTTTCTCCCTTACCCTCCCGCATGCCCCTCACCCTCCTCCTTCTCCTCCTCCTCTCCCAGCCCCACCCACCCAACGACATCGACCCCCGCGTCGCCGTCGACCAGGCACGCAGCCCCGACGGAACCGCGCCGATTGCCGATGAAGTGTCGGTCACCCTCACCCCC
>CAZMPE010000139.1:0-1152 GCA_964567955.1 uncultured Phycisphaeraceae bacterium
AAAGGGAGAATCATGATGCTCCGTATCCTGCTCGCCTCGCTCCTCCTTGCCGTTCCCGCCATCGCCCAGGAACCCCCGGCGCGGCCCGACCGCCCCGGCCAGAGAGCGATGGACCCCGCCAACGACGAGATCCTCTCCCACATCAAGGACGTCGCGACCCCCTCCCCCGAACAGTTTGACCGCATCGTCGACCGCTACCGCCGGTTCCGCCAGGAGCAGATGCGCGCCATCCGCGAGACCGCCCGACGCGACGGACGCAGCACGCCCCCGACACGCGAAGAACGCGAGAAGTTGATCGAAGCCGCGGCGGATCAGCTCGAACCGATCAACAAGGCGTTTCTCGCCGACGTGCGCGCCATGCTCTCAACCGAGCAGCGCGTCGGCTTCGATGCGTGCGTCGCCGACCTCGACCTTTCGCCCATGCAGGCCCGCCAACGCCAGGGCGGCGGCCTGAACCCCGACGCCGGCCCCTCCGTCGGCGACGCGGCCCCCGCCTTCGAGCTGAGCGACCTCGACGGCAAAAAGGTCTCGCTCGCCACGCTCAAGGGCAAGCCCGTCGTCGTCGAGTTCGGCTCGTACACCTGCCCGATCTTCCGCGGCAAGGTCGCCGCACTCGAGAAGTTGCGTGCCGAGTTCGGCGACCGCGTGCACTGGGTCCTCGTCTACACGCGCGAGGCCCACCCGATCGACGGCCGCGTCGCCGGCGCGAATACCCGCGAGGGGATCGAGATCCGCCAGCACCGCTCCGCGGAGGATCGCTTCTCGTGCGCCCGGCTGACGAAGGACAAAATGGGGCTCAAGGTCCACGTTCTCGTGGACACGCAGGACGACAAAGTCACCAACGCCTGGGGCGGCTTCCCCAACCGCGGCTACATCCTCGATGCCGAAGGAAAGGTCGCCTCGAAGCAGGTCTGGATCGACCCGAAGCAGACCGGCGAGACACTCCGCCGGATGCTGAGCGGGAACTGACTTGGCAAGCCATTGCCAGCCAACGACTTAGAGCGATTCTGTAGAATCCTTACAAAAACCTATTGACATACCGTTCATACGCCGTACACTTCGTGCGTGAATGGGACCCGCTCCATCCAGGTCGGCAGGCCCCTCTCCTGGGTCGACGAGGCGTACGAGGCCCGGCGGAGCCGGCGTGTAGCA
>CAZMPE010000139.1:1162-6748 GCA_964567955.1 uncultured Phycisphaeraceae bacterium
CCGACCGCATCGTCAACTTCGACCGGGCTGTACGCAGCCCGGTCCCGTCGACGCGCACTCGCCTCGCGCTCCTTGGTTGCGCCTCCAACCCGTCCTCCACTCTGCCACTTCGCCACTCTGCCACTCTGCCACTTTCCGTAGACTGCCCCAATGCCGACCCCCGACCAACGGCTCGCCGCCTACTGCGCCGAACACCGGCTCGACGGCGTGATCATCCGGCGGCGGTCGAACGCGGCGTGGGTCACCGGGGGCGGCGACTTCCACTGCGTCGCCTCTTCGGCGCTCGCGGTCTGCACGCTGCTGTGGATGCCCGCGAAAAAGATCGTCTTTACGGATTCGATCGAGGGCCCCCGCCTCCGCGACGAGGAGCCTCTCTCCGGCTGGGAGGTCCGCGAGTCGCCCTGGTGGAAGCGCGACGAAATGGTCCGCCACTTCACCGAGGGCGGGCGCTACGCCTCCGACCACCCGGACGACCGGATCGCCGAACTCCGCTGGTCCCTCAACCCCGATGAACTTGAACGCGCGCGGGCCCTCGGCCGCGACGCCGCGGATGCTGTTGCGCGCGTCCTCCGCGATGAGGTCCGCCGCTCCATGACCGAACACCACGCCGCCGGCCTTCTCGCCGCGCGCCTCCGTGAACGCGAGATCAAAGCCCCCGTACTCCTTGTCGCCGCCGACGACCGAATCGTGAAGTACCGCCACCCCATCCCCACGAACCGCCCCCTCGAGCGCCTGCTCATGGCCGTCGTCTGCGCCGAACGCCGGGGCCTCATCGTCGCGTTCACGCGGCTCGTCAGCTTCGGCCCCGTCCCCGACGACCTGCGCCGCCGCCATCAGGCCGCCTGCGCCGTGGACCGAGCCCTGCACGCCGCCACCCGCCCCGGCGCTCGCTGGTGCGACGCCCTGCGCGCCGGAATCCGCGCGTACGAGGCCGCCGGCTTCGGCGACGAGTGGCGCAAGCACCACCAGGGCGGCCCCATGGGCTACGAGTGCCGCGACTTCGTCGCGACCCCGACCGAAGAGCGCCGCATCGCCGAGAACCAGTTGGTCGGCTGGAACCCGTCCATCACCGGCACCAAGTCCGAAGACACGATCGTCTCCGGCTCGGCCGAGGTCATCACGCCCTCACCCGAGTGGCCGATGCTCGACGGCCGTCCCGACATCCTCGTCCGAGCCTGAACGGAGAAGAGATATGCCCGCGAAGAAAGCGAAGCCAACGCCCGGCGCCTTCGGCGTCTCGACCGTCGAAGTCGAGACCGTCATCAAGGCCGCCCCGGTGCGCGTCTGGCGAGCCCTCGCCGTCCAGACCCCCGCGTGGTGGCCGAGGACCCACTTCGTCGGCGCCGCCAGGGGCATGCACATCGAGCCGAAGCTCGGCGGCCGCATGTACGAGGACTGGGGCCGCGGGGCCGGCGTGACCTGGGCCACCGTCATCGCCGTCGACCCGCCCCGCTCCCTCATCCTCGAGGGCGTCCTGCTCGCCCGCTTCGGCGGGCCCGCAACGTCCATCCTCGAGTTCGAGCTGATGCCCGCGGGCAAGGCCACCCGCCTGCGCGTCACGGATACCGCGTTCGGACGCCTCGACGCCGGCCCACGCGACAGCACCCGCGAGGGCTGGACCGCCATCCTCGACGCCCTGCGCAAGCACGTCGGACGCTGACGGCTACCCCTCAAGTTCGTCGATCGATCGCGGCCAGTCGTCTTTCAGCAGCCGCGACAGCGACCGGTCCGCGAGCACCCGCCCCCCCGTCTGGCACCCCGCGCAGTAGTTCGTCTCGTTCTCCGCGTACCGGATCCGTTGCACGGGCTTGCCGCAGACCGGGCACGGCTCCCCGAACCGCCCGTGCACCGCGAACCCCTCACGAAACGCCGTGATCTCACCCACACCCGGAAACCGCTCCTTGAACCGCCCGCACAGTTCATCCCGCCACCTGGTCAGCGTGCCCGTCGCCGCCGCGTGCAGCCGCGCCGCTTCGTCCGCGCTCAGCGACTTCGTCAGCTTCACCGGCGACAGCCGCGCCGCGTGCAGGATCTCGTCCGAGTACGCGTTGCCGATCCCGCTGAAGAGCCGCGGGTCGGTCAACGCCCGCTTGAGCGTGTGGTTCTCGCGTCGGAGGGCGTCCTCGAACGCCGCGCGATCCGCCGTCAGCGGGTCGATGCCGCCCGGGTCGTGGGCCGCGAGCGCCCGCTCGCCCCGGACCAGGTGCAGCGATGCCCGCCGCTTCGTTCCCGCTTCGGTCAGGATCAGCGAGCCCTCCGTGAACCCGAAGACCGCCTGCCCGATCCGCGCCGGCGGGCGCGTCCGCGGCGGCTTCCACAGCAGCCGGCCGGCGATCATCAGGTGGACGACGAGAAACAGATCCGGTTCGAGCCCGAGGATGATCCGCTTGCCGAGGCGCGAGACCGAAACGACGCGCTTCCCCTCGGCCTCTTCGATCGGCGGCTCGACCGACCGCAGCAGGAACGGATGGACGATGCCCACCCGCTCGAGCGTGCGCCCGATCACGCGCCCCCGCAGCGCGCCCAGGTACGCCTCGATGTCGGGCAGTTCGGGCACGGCTGCGTTTCTTCGCGCCCTCCGCCGGCGGCACGGGGCGGTGCTTCTGCTCGTGACGCACGATCTCGCCGGTCGCGAGGTAGATCACGTCCTCGGCGATGTTCTTCATCAGGTCGCCCACCCGCTCCAGCTCGCGACCCACGCGGTAGATCAGCAGCCCCGGACGCAGCAGCTGCGGATCGTGCCGCATCATCTCCTCCGTCTCCTCGAACAGCCGCTTCTCGAGCTGGTCGATCGTCTCGTCCTCCGCGACGACCTGCGCCGCCGCCGCGGCGTCCTCGTCGAGCACCGCGCGCAGCAGCCCGTGACACATCGCCGGCACCCGCGCCCCCATGTCCAGGAGCGCCGTGGGCCAGTGCAGCTCGCCCGCGCTCTCGAGCCGCGTCGTGACCTTGGCGATCGAGCTGGCGTGGTCCGCCACCCGCTCGATGTCGGCGTTGACCTTCAGGATGAACGTGATGACCCGGAAGTCGCGCGCAAAGGGCTGGTGCAGGGCCAGCAGGCTCAGGCATTCCTGCTCGATCGCCACCTCCTCGCGGTCGATGGAGTCGTCGCGCCCCCGGACCTCGCGGGCCGCCGCGACGTCACGCTTCCAGAGCGCCTCGATCGCCGCCTCCAGCATGCCGATGGCGCTGGTCGACTCCTGAATGAGCCTCCGCTTGAGCGCGATGATGCGCCGGTCGAAGGTGAATCGCGGATCGCGGTTGCCCTCGTCCGACGGTCGCTCCGATTGGTTCTGCATCGTCGCCCTTCTGCGCCCGCTTCGCCAGGTACCGCGGGCCGAGGCTATTCTACCACGGAACGACGGCTTCCCGCGAGCACCGCGATGAACGAGCGAGGATTGAAGGCGTGGATCCGCAGGCAGCTGGCGCGCCTCGTGCGCCCCGGCCTGGCCGACGTCGAACGCCGCCTGGCCGGCGTCGAGTCCGGCCTGCGCGCCCTCGCCGCCCCGCCGAACGAGAAGTACGAAGAAGAGATGACCTTCTGGCGGTGGCTCGTCCGCACCGACGAGGGCCGCAAGAAGATCGGCGGGCCCTTCGAGGTCGTCTTCGGACGCTGGCAGCGCGACCGCCTCCTCGAGCTCGCCCGGTGCCTCGACCTCGACGGCCCCGAAGCCCTGGATGAGTGGTGCGCCCGCCAGTCGGTCGTCGAGATCGGCGCCGGCCCCTACCCCGCCGTCGCCGCCGCCCCCGCCTGGCGCCGCGCCGTCGCCGTCGATCCGCTCGCCAAGGGGTACGCCGCGGAGGGACTGCTGGCCGCCGCCTGCTCGCGCGTCACCTACATCGAGGCGCCGGGCGAAAGGGTCCCGCTCGCCACCGGCTTCGCCGACCTCGTCATCATCGAGAACGCCCTCGACCATGTCGGCGACCCCGCGGCGGTGGCGTCCGAGTGCTACCGCCTGCTGCGCCCGGGCGGGCTCCTCTGGGTGCTCGTCGATCTGTCGACCCACCGCGACCACATGCACCCGCACCCCTTCGACGAGACTCGGGTGCGCGCCCTCCTGGCCTCGGCCGGTTTCGAGGTCGTCACCGACCGGACGAGCGACCACAAGAGCCACCCGAAGGCCTACGGCGAGTACCGCGGCCTGCTGCGCCGGCCGGGCACGCCGGCCGCCGCGCCGGACGTGCACGTCAACGTCCGCGCCGCGCCCGCAACGAGTCCATAGGCACCCGGACCGCACACGCATGAGCGCCGCGAAGCGATCGCTGGCCCAGATCCACCCGCGCCGCTGGTTCGTGCCGGTCGGCCTGGTGATCGCGCTCGGCCTGCTCATCACCGGCCTCGCGCTCCCCGTCATGCGGATCGAGAAACTGATCTTCTGGGAGGACAACTATTCCATCGTCACCGGCGCCATCTCACTCTTCCGCAACGGCCACCCGTTTCTGTCGATCATCCTCTTCGCCTTCTCCGTGGTCTTCCCGGTGGTGAAGCTGGGCGCGCTGCTGGCGGTCTGGTTCGTCCCGCTCGCCGACGAGCGGCGCACGCGGATCATCCGGCTCGTGGACGTCCTCGGCCGGTGGTCGATGCTCGACGTCTTCGTCGTCGCGGTCACGATCGTGCTGACCCAGTCCAGCCGATCGCTCGGCGCCGAAGCCCGCGCGGGGCTCTACGTCTTCACCGCGGCGGTCGTTCTCTCGATGGTCATGACGCTCGCCGTCGAACGGCTGGCCAAGGGCCCGCGCAAGAAGGCCAAGTGAACACCGACTCAGGACAACCGCCGCCGCAGCACCGCCAGCAGCGTGTCCGGCTCGAGGTAGTTCGCCGGCACGCGCAGGTAGACCTCGTGCAGCGACTCGCCGCTCGGCGGCGGGAGCGCACGCGCGGCGGCCGCGTCCGGCACGCCGGCCCGCAGCTTCGCGACGATCGCGTCCGGCTGCTCGGCGCGAAAGAGGATGTCGCGGTCGCGCAGCGCGATCGACCGGACGCCCAGGTTCGCCGCGGCGATGCGGAGTTCGGCGAGGTCCATCAGCCGCTTCACCGGCGCCGGCGGGTCGCCGTACGCCGCGCTCAGGTCGCGGGCGACGCCGGCGAGCTCCGCGGCGTTCGCGGCGACCGCGATGCGCCGATAGGCCTCGAGCCGGCGCTGGTCGGAGGCGATGTACGTGCGCGGGATGACGCCGGAGACGCCGATCTCGATCGCGGTGCGGCTGACGACCGCCCGCGGCGTGCCGCTCTGCAGGTCGTGGACGGCGTCGTCGAGCAGGCGGCAGTACATCTCGTAGCCGACCGCCGCGATGTGCCCCGACTGTTCGGCCCCCAGCAGGTTGCCCGCGCCGCGGATCTCGAGGTCACGCATCGCGATCTTGAACCCCGCGCCGAGCATCGAGTACTGCTCGATCGCCTTGAGGCGGCGCTGCGCCACCTCGCGCACGGGGCGCTCATTGGCCAAGAGCATGTAGCAGTACGCGCGGTGCTTGTACCGCCCGACACGCCCGCGCAGCTGGTGCAGGTCCGCCAGCCCGAACCGGTCCGCGTCGTTGATGAACATCGTGTTGGCGGTCGGGATGTCGATCCCCGACTCGATGATC
>CAZMPE010000140.1:0-6728 GCA_964567955.1 uncultured Phycisphaeraceae bacterium
GGTTGCACAGGAACCCGTCGCCGTTGATCTGGTTGACCCACCCCGCGACCTTCTCCGCCGTCAGCGGCCACTCGGACCAGGACCGGTTGCCGAAGCGCAAGGCGATGTCGTCGCTGAGCCGGTAGTTCTTCAGCAGCAGCCCGAACGGGCGCCCGCCCGGACCGCGCAGCTCCGCGTCGCCCGGGCCCGCCGGCGGCCGGTAGACATAGCTCGGCGCCCGGTAGCCCAGCAGCCGGTCCACGCCCTCGCACAGGACGCCCGCGAACCGCCGGTGCCCCCGCGCGTCCGTCATGTCGTTGACCGCACGCGCCACGTCGTTGCTGTAGATCAGCTCGGTGTTCCGGAAGACCCGCGGCGTCTGACCGAACAGACTCTCGATCCGCTTCGTGTGCAGATCGACCTGCTCCCGGAACTCGGCCCGCGAATACAGGATGGAGAGCGAGTGGTGATACGTCTCGGCGAGAAACTCGCAGCACCCCGTCTCCGCCAGCCGGCGGAACAGGTCCAGCACGTCCGGCGCGTACTCCTCGAGCTGGTCGATCACCACGCCCGTCAACGAGTACGCGACCCGCAAGTTCCCCTTGTGCCGCTTCACCAGGTCGAGGATCAGCGTCGTCGCCGGGCGGTAGCACTTGTCCGCGACCTTGCGGCAGATCTCGGCGTTCTTCGCCGACTCGAGGTAGTGCGGGTGCGAATCGAAGACGGAGTACCGCTTGAGCCGGAATGGCTGGTGCACCTGGAAATAGAGAACGACCGACGCCACGCCGGGATTGTAACGGTTCGTCAGCTTCTCACGCGCCCGAGCAGCGCGATCGCCACCGGAACGAGGACGGCGTACGGCAGGAAGACCGAGACCTGGGGCGGGAAACCGGGGATCGCCGCGGCGGACCCGATCGCCCCTCCCATCAAAGCCACGACGCCGATGACGGCGCACTTGATCGACGGCCCCATCATGCGGATCGGCTCGCGCCGCAGGACAAAGGTCATGGCGATCAGCAGCGTGAGCAGGTTGGTCCCCGCGGTCGCGAGACGCCCGTACCGCGTGCGCTCGAGCCGGTGGCGGGTGCGCTGCTCATGGTCCGTCTCGGCCCGGTCCAGCCCGTCGAGCATCTGGCCGATCTGGCGCCAGCTCAGGTGCTGGCTGTACCCCTTGAAGCGCAGAGCCTTGAGCGCGAGCGGGTCGAGGCTCGTCTCCAGGCGCGCGATCGGCCGGGCCCGAACCGAGTCGTCGCCCCGCTCCAGCGCCAGCCCGTCGACCAGGTTCCACCCGCCGTTCGCCCACCGCGCGCGCGGCGCCGTGATCCGCCGCTCGGCCAGCCCGTGCTCGTCGCGCTCGATCACGTACAGGTCGTCCAGCGTCGCCTGGTCCGGGTCGAACTTCGCCGCCCGCAGCACCCGCCCGGACGAATCGCGCGTCAGCGGCACGGCCGTGGACTTGAGCGTGCGCTTGCCCGCGTCGCCGTGGTCGCGCGCCAGCAGCGGCGCGATCCGCGGGATCACCAGCTCCTGCGTCAGCAACTGCAGCAGCATCACCCCCAGCGCCACCATCACGATCGGACGCGCGATCCGGTACAGGCTCTGCCCGCTCGTCAGCACCGCCACCAGCTCGCGGTGCCGAACCAGCTGCCGGCACGTGAACCCCATCGCCGCGATCAGGATGAGCCCGGCCGGTGGAAAAAGCCCCGCGTAGTCGATCAGCCCGGAAAGGACCGTGAAGAGCTGGATGAGCCGCGGCCACCACAGGTCCCAGACGAGCAGGCCCGCGATCAGCGTCAGCCGCCCCGTCGACGCCTCCCGCCCGGCCGGGCCGGCAAGCTGGACCGCACGCCCCCAGAGCCGGTCGATATTGAGCGACACGTCGATCGTGATCACGAAGACCACGATGATGATGAACAACACCACGATGTTCGTGATGTACTGCCGCGCGATGTACCGGTCGATCAGGGACATGGGTTCCTACGGGAAGAGCATTCTTGGCGGGCCGGACCCGCTCCAACCGCCGGGCCGGACCAGCCGCGCCGCGCACCAGCCGATCAACGCACCCGCGTACACGTCCGTCGCGAAGTGGGCGCCGCTCAGCAGACGCGTCACGGCGCACCCCGCGGCGGCGGCCAGCACGACCGGCGCGGCACGCGGGACCAGGTACGCGACCGCCGCGGCCCCTCCGAAGGCGACGGCGACGTGGCTGCTGGGCATCCCGTTGGCCGGGTCGGTGAACCGCTCGAGGATCCCCTTGAAGACGTACACGCCGTCGGCGACCCCGTCGTTGCCGATCGGGCGCATCCGTCCGTACAGCACCTTGCCCGCCTCGGCGATGAGGCCGGCGAAGACGGCGGACGCGAGAACGCGCACGGCACGCCCGTTCGACCGGTCGATCGCGACGAACACGAGCGCGACAAGGACCCACGACCAGAGCGAGCCGATCACCCGCAGCAGCCGGTACCAGTCGCGACCCTCGACGGCGGCGCGCCGGTCCGCGCCGACGTACAGCCAATGGAAGATCGCGCCGTCGAGGATCGTCAGCAGCAGAAACACAGCGAGCAGCACGATGGCCCAGCGCCGCCGCCGCCGCCACAGCACCTCCCGCTCGATGTCCGACAGCCATCGCACCGGTCGCTACTCCTGTTCAGGGGCCCTTGTACCCCAGCCCGACAAACGTGTCACGTTCACGCTTCGTCTCGTTGGGCAGCCGCCCCAGACCGACCACCTCGCCGAACATGCGCGCCCACCGCTCCTGGCGCGATCCGACCATCACCGCCGGACGCCCGCCCAGCACCGCAAGGTCCCGCAGGTCGGTCTCGGGCCAGAAGTCCCACTGCGTCCGCCGCCCCTCGCCGTCGATGCTGCTCGAGCAGTACACCACCGGCTGGCCGGGCAGGTAAAAGGCCAGGAGCGCGGCACGCCCGTAATGATCCGCGATGATGAAGGGCTCCTGCCCCGTCCGCTCGCGCAGGTCCGCGAGGACGGGCGTGACGTCGTTCACCATCGCCCGCGCGCCGGTCAGCCGCCCGACAGGAACGAGCGTGCGCCCCGGCTTGAGCCACCCGAACGCAACGAGCCGCGCCTCGAGCCAGCGCACCGGCACGCTGCCCGCGATGAGATCGAACCGGAGGGAGATCGCGCCCATCAGCAGGCCGACGACGAGCGACGCCTTCCAGCCCGTCGCGCAGAGGTTCCGGCCCGCGCGCCACGCCCCCGCCGCGCGACGGCGCGCCAGCCCGTCGATCGCGCCCCAGCCGCACAGCGCGACGAGCGACAGATACCCCGCGACCGCCCAGTTGCCCTCGACCTCGGTGAAGAAGGTCAGGAGGGTGTAGAAAATGAGGATCGGAGCTGCGCACCAGACCAGGTACGCCCAACCGCCCTCGGCGCCCGGGGACGCGGCACGCTTCGAGAGGTCCCGTGCCCGCGCGATCGACGCGCCCATGAGCAGCAGCACCGGCCCGATCAGCCCGAGCTGCGCGCCCAGGAAGCCGAACGTCCACGACGGCGAGTACTCCTGGCAGGGCGCCCGCGGCGCGACGGGCTGGTCGCCCGCGGCGAGCCCGAGATGGCCGAAGAGGTGCGCGACCGTCGGCCACCCGCGTGCCGCGTTCCACACGAGCACCGGGACCATCCCCGCGACGAGGAGCGCCGCGCCGAAGACGATCCACGGGAGCGCGGGGCGCGCCACCCGGAGCCGCGACCGGTGCACGATCGCGAAGAGCACGAGGCCGGGGATCAGCAGGAGGATCGTGTACTTGTACAGGAACCCGAGACCCAGCGCGATCCCGAGCGCGGGCCACGCCCAGCGGGAACCGCGCGACAGCGCCCGCCACGCCGCGAGGCAGGCGACCGCCCAGCACGCGCCGTACGGCATGTCGATCGTCGCGAGCACGCCGCCGAACTGGAAGGCGGGCGTGAGCAGCATGCACGCCGTCGCGAAGAACGCGGCGCGACGGTCGTGGAAGACGTCATCGGCCAGAGCGGCCACGGCGATCGCGGCGACCGCCCCGGCGACGACGGCCGACAGGCGGATGCCGAACTCGGTGTCGCCGGCGAGCCACGTGGAGGCGAAGATGCTCCACGCGATCCCGGGGCCCTTGGAGTAGTACGACCAGTCGAGGCGTCGGCTCCATTCCCAGTACTGGGCCTCGTCCTCGAGCAGCGTGTAGGGGCAGAGCCAGGCGAGGTACGCCAGCCGCGCCACCGTGACGCCGAGGATGAGGACGACGGTCGGCCACCAGCGGCGCGCCCAGGGTGCGACGGCGTTGTCGCCGGTCCGGCTGAGGATGGGTTCGGCGGAGTTCACGGTGGGTCTTGCGGATCAGTGCCGCCGGATCAGGACGTACACGACGGCGGTGTAGACGGCGAGCACGGCGATCCCGCCCCAGAGCAGCGGGACGCCGCCCCAGCCCTGGGAGCGGACGAGCTCCTGCCCCGCGTTGACGGAGATGACGGCCCCGACGCCGGGGAAGAAGGACCAGAGGTAGACGGGCATGGGGAGGCTGGACTTGAGACGGATGGCGGTGACGGCGCCGGTCATGACCATGACGAGGCAGGAGACGGCCATCGCCGCGCGCTCGTGCTTGCGGGCGAGGATCTCCTTGTCGAGGCGCGAGAGGCGCCGGCGGAGCTCGTCGGCGGAGTTCGTCGTGCCCTCATCGGGGGCGCGGGCGGTGCGGTTGTCGGCCTCCACGAGGAGCTGCGCGGACGTCAGCTTGAGCAGATCGGGGAGCGGGTTGACGCGCGGGATGAGGTCGCTGTAGTCCTTGGACTCCCGCTCGTTGAAGACGGGATCGCCCTCGGGCAGGGCCGCGATGTCCTGCGTCGTGACGCCGTCGAGGCTCAGCGTGAGCGCGAGACGCCGGCTGGGCGCATCGCGCCCGATGTCCGAGGAGAGCAGCGCGCGGGCCGCGCTGAGGCGCGTCAGGTCCGCGCCCGCGGCCCGCAGCACCTCGATCTCCACACGCCCGCCGGGCTCGATCGGGACCAGCGTCCAACGGCCGCGCCCGGGCTCGAGACGCGCGGCCCGGACGACGAACGACCGGCCCGCGCCGTCGACGAGCCGCACGCGGCGCTGCGCCCGCAGCTCGGCGTTGATCGACTCCATCACCTCGACGCGGGCGATCTGGTACGCGAGGTCGCGCCGCCGGGAGTCGATGACGTTGAGCGAATCGGGGTTGGCCGGCAGGCGGCGGATCTCGCCGTCGGTGAGGTACTTCACGTCGTCGCGGAAGGCGCTGGGCATCTCCTTGGAGAGCCAGATGTCCTCGCCGGTGCCCTGGACCTTGCCCTTCTTGACCCACGAGCCGCGCTCGAGCTTGATCGTGACGCGGCTGGCGCCCTCGCTCTCGGCCTCGTCGGCGCGCTGCAGCCAGATCCACGCGCGCCCGGCCGTGACCTCCGTCTCGATCGCGCCGTCGCGCCCGATCTCGGTGGCCACGACGCGCGTGAGCAGCAGACGCTCGTACGCGCCGGTCTCCGCGTCGGGCCCCAGCCGGTCCACGCGGTCCGCGTAGATCTCGATGTCGTCCATGCGGATCGTCTCGCCGCGATCGATCGTGCTGATCATCACGCGGGTCAGGTCCTGCTTGATGATCGCCTCCATCGAGCGGAGGAACCGCGGCACGACCTGGCCGGAAAGGAGCGACAGGAAAACGGCGAGGACGACGCCGGAGAAGAGGGCGGGGGTGAGGAGCGAGCGGTGGCTGATGCCGCCGGCGCGTGCCGCGGCGAGCTCGTTCTCGGAGGCCATGCCGTGATAGGCGAGCGTGGCGCCGAATCCCGCGGCGAAGGGGAGGGCGTACTGGAGCATCGGCGGGATGCCCAGGAACATGAAGCGGACGGCCTCGCCGGCGCTGAGCTTGCCGTCGGCGAGCGGCTTGATGGTCGCGACGAAAGCGATCACCAGGACGAGCGCCGAGGCGGTGAAGAAGATCAGGCGCCAGAGCTCCAGGACCGTGTACCGCCAGATGGTCAGGGGGAGACGCATGATGGGGTCAACGTTCCTTGGGGCTGCGGAGCATCACGGCTTGTTCTCGGCGCGCCGGACCTCGACCTTGCCGCCGGCGACATCCTTGATCGCGTATCCCATGGCGAGGAGCTCGTCGCGGATGGAATCGGAGCGTTTGAAGTCCTTCGCCTCGCGCGCGGCGCGCCGGGCGACGAGCTTCTCGACCACGGCGGGGTCGGGCTCGACGCCGGGGGCGAAGAGGCCGATCTCGGTCCGGGCGGACTCGGGGCGCTCCAGGGCGAGGACGCCGAGGACGGCGTCGAGGTCGGCGAGCAGCCGCTTGCCCTCCGGGCCGGAGGCGCCCGGGCCGGCGACCCACGAGTTGATCGCGGCGATGGCCGCGGCGACGTTGAGGTCGTCGTTCATCGCGCCGACGAAGGCGTCGCGGCAGGCATCGGCGGCGGCCTGGTCGCCGGGGGCGTCGCCGATGCGGCGCCAGCGGTCGATCATGCGCTGCGAGTCGGTGAGGCCCTGCATCGTGAAGTTGGCGTTGCTGCGGTAGTGCGTGCGGATGATCTCGAGGCGGACGGCGCCGGGTTCGATGCCCTTGGCGAACAGGTCGCGCGCGGTGTAGAAGTTGCCCTTGCTCTTGCTCATCTTGTCGCCCTCGACGAGCAGGAACCGGGGGTGGAACCAGAGGCCGGCGAAGGTGCCCCTGTCGGGCGCGGCGTTGAAGGCGGCGCACGACTGGGCGATCTCGCACTCGTGGTGCGGAAACATGTTGTCCTCGCCG
>CAZMPE010000141.1:0-6721 GCA_964567955.1 uncultured Phycisphaeraceae bacterium
CTCCCGGCGTGGACCCGTTCCTCATCGATTTCCTCGCCGGCCTGCCCCTCACCGAACTGTGCGGGAAGTACGCCCTCACCTTCACCGGGATGCTCGAGCGCCTCGATTCGCCCGACAACGCCCGCGCGCTCGCATCCCTGGACGCTCTGCTCATCCTTCGCGCCGAGCTCCTCGAATCCCCGCACCCCGCGGCACGCACCACGCGACACGATCCCTCCCGCCACTCCGCCACTTCCAACGAAAACGGGCCGCGCGCCACGCGCACGGCCCGTATGGTCAACCTGTCGACCGCCTCAACTCGCCGAAGCGAGGATCACGATCTCCACCCGCCGGCTGTCCTTCTTCGAGCTCTTCGCCCGCGCGGGCCCGAACGCCGCGGAGTAGATCCGCTCGTTGCTCACGCCCTTGCCGACAAGGAACTTCTCGACCGCCAGCGCCCGCTCGGCGCTCAGACGCTCATTCGTCTCCCACTTGCTCTTCTTGATCGGGTCCGTGTCCGTGTACCCCTCGACGCGGATCAGGTTCCCGCTATACCGCGAGCTCAGCACCCCCGCGACCCGCTCGAGCGACTGCCGGGCCGACGACTTGATCGTCACCGATCCCGAGTCGAACAGCACGTCGCCCGCGATGTCGACGATCACCTCGCCGCCCGCGCCGATCCGCGAACCGACCCCGGCGATCCCGCCGAAGCCCGTGTCGCCCGTGCCGCCGGTCGCCCCGCGCCCCATGTTGGAAGCGAGGTCCCGGTTCTCCTGCTCGAGCGAGGCGTTGCGAGTGTTCGCCTCCTGAAGCGCGTTCGTCAGCTGCGAGTTCTTGCCGCGCAGCTCCGTGTTCTCGTTCATCACCAGGTCGTATTCGTCCTTGCCCACGGACGAGCAACCGCCCAGGCCAAGGCCCGAAACCACCAACGACGCCACGCCGATCCGCGCGGCCCACCGGCCCAGAACTCCGTTCTTGAGGCTCATCATCCTTGCATCTCCAGATCTTGAAACTCGGCTCGTGCAGCCCGAACGACGCCCCGGCGCCGACGCTGCGGCTGTCAGGATATCGGCATCCGCCCCGCTTTGCCCGCAACGGATTCGATCAATCTCCGACCCCGTCACGGCAGGTTGATCGGCCGTCGTAGCAGCTCCGACAACCCCAGTTCCACCAGCGGCTTGAGCAGCACGATCAGCACCGTCGACACCGCCAGGAAGGGACCGTACGGCATCGCCCGCTTCATCCCGCCGCTCACCACCCGCCCGAGCACCGCCCACGCCAGCCCGACGAACGCCGCCCCGAAGAACGCCAGCGTCGCATCGATCCACCCGAGGCAAGCCCCCACCGCCGCCATCATGTGCACATCACCCAACCCCATCGCTTCCTTGCCGAACCCCACCGACCCGAGGATCCGGGTTGCCCACACCACGCCCCCGCCCACAAGGTACCCCACCAGCACGCCGCCCAGCACCCCCACCCACAGCGGCGGCGTTGTCTCCGGCCAGGATTGGCCCAGGTACCACCCGGCCATGGCCAGCACCCCGCACGGGGCGAGGAACGCTAACTCCTTGAACATCTCCCGCCGGGCGTGCGGGTACTGGATCCAGACATCCGCCGGGCTGGCGGCATTGGAGGGCGCGGCATGAACCTCATCTGTCGCAATCCTCTCACCGGAACCGGCCTCCGCCGGGCTCGCCTCGGTCACGCCGACCTCGACAGGGGCCGCCGGCTCGACCGCAGGCGTCTGGGGGGCCACCGACTGCTCCCACTCCCCGTAGTCGGCGAAGCTACGCCGGATCAGCCCAGTCGCCAGCAGCACGTTCCCGATGATCAGGCCGATCACACCCCCGATCGCCGCGAGGATCACCGGCCATCCGCCCGCGAGTGCGCCCCCGGGCAGCACCTCCACCGGCGTAGGGATGGCCCAGGCCTCCCCCGGCGCCGTCCGCAGCAGCCGACCCGACCCGAAGTACTCGATCCACGCCGCGTTCCCCACGTGCAGGGCGAGCCCGGCCACCGCGGGAACCCACGTCAGCACCAGTGGAATGGTGAACGTCTTGGCATCCACCAGCGTCATCCCGAGCAGCGACCCCACCAGCGCCAGCAGGACGAGGAAGATCGGCCAGGTCTGCTCCGCGCTGCTGTACGGGTCCGCCCATTCCGGGCGCACGGCTCCGAGATCAACCCCGAGCACCACCGTCCCCGGCGGCACCATGTACCACAGGGCATACAGACCGGCGAAGAGCGTCGCCGCCGCGGCCTCGACAAGCGGGTACTCGACCGAGATCGGCTGCCTGCAGAACCGGCACTTCCCGCCCAGCAGCAACCAACCGAGGATCGGGATGTTCTCGCGCCAGGTCAGCTTCGTCTGGCATTTCGGGCATCGCGACGCCGGCCGGACGACGCTCAGCCCCAGCGGGAGCCGGTACACCAGCACATTGGTCAGCGACCCCACGCAGGCACCGAAGGCGAATGTGAAGAGCAGCCAGGTCGCCTTCAACCCCCACATGTGCAGTTCCCACGTTTCCATCAGAAGGGCGCGTCCTCATCGGAGCCGCCGGCGGCCGGGGCCTCCCCCGTCGTGTCCGCCTGCATCCGGGCGGTCAGGTCCTTGACCCGCTGCTCGGCCCGTTGCAGCGACTCGCGGCAGCGCCGGATCATCTCGGCACCGCGCTCATACTCGGCGATCGACTTCTCAAGCCCGATCTCGCCCGATTCGATCCGGGCGATGATCCGCTCGACCTCGGCCAGCGCCTCGTCGAATCCCGGCGCCTCATCTGTCTTCTTCTTGCTCACGTTCGGACACGATACACCGGCCCGGTCAGGGCCGCACAACGCTCAACCGGCCGATCCGAAGAGCCCCGGATCGTTGCCCCCCGCCTTCGCCCGCCTGGTCGGGCTTGACCGGGCCGGCGACCCGCTCGCATCCACGACCGATCCGAACTCCCCGTCCGCGACCCGCGTGCGAACCCTCTCCCCCGCTTTCACTTCGCCCGCCGACCGCACGAGCGTCCCGTCCGCCCGCATCGTGCACGAGTACCCGCGCTTCAGCACCGCCATCGGCCCGACCGCCGCCAGTTGCCGCTCCCCCGCGCTCAGCCGCGCCGACGCACGCTCAACCGCCGACGCCCACGCCCGCACCAGCCGCGCCGACGTCGCCTCGAGCAGCGCCGTCCGTCTCGCCCGCGCCGCCGCCGGCCGATGCCGCTCAATCCGGCCCGAAATCGTCTCCAGCCTCGCCGCCGCGGCGTGCACCGATGCTCCCACCGCGAGCGCCGCGTGCCGTCGCGCCGTATCGAGCTTCTGCCTGTCCCCCTTGAGCCGCCGCAAGACCTCGGTCCGCAGGGCCGACGACATCGCCGCGAGCTGCTCGAACAGCGCCTCGCGATCCGGTGTCAAGCGCATCGCCGCCTGCGTCGGCGTTGCGCACCGCTCATCCGCGACCAGCTCGGCGATGCTCGTGTCCGTCTCGTGCCCGATCGCCGCGACCACCGGGATCGGGCTCTTCACGATCGCCTCGGCGACGACCCGCTCGTTGAACGCCCAAAGGTCTTCCCTCGATCCGCCCCCCCGCGTCACCAGGATCACGTCCACCCCGAGTTCCACGTGCCGCCGCCCGAGCCAGCGGACCGCCGCGGCGACACTCTCCGCCGCCCCCTGGCCCTGGACCTGGACATCCACGAGCGCGACCTCGACCATCGGGCACCGCCGGCGCATCGTGTCCAGCACGTCGTGGATCGCCGCGCCGCCCTTGGCCGTCACGACGCCCACCCGCCGCGGGATCGGCGGCAGCGGCCGCTTCCGTTCCGGATCGAACCAGCCGAGCGCTCGGATCTCCTCACACATCGCGCGGAACGCGGCGTCGAGGGCGCCCTCGCCCACCGGCTCAATTTTCGTGATGATCAGCGACGCCCGGCCGCCCTTGGCCCAGAAGTCCGGCTTCCCGGTCACAACAACCGACTGCCCGTCCGCGGGCGTGAACGCCGACCCGCGGGCCGCATTGGCGAACATGACGCACTGCACGACCGCGTCCGCGTCCTTGATCGCAAAGTACCAATGCGTGCCGGGCTTGAAGCCGCTGACCTCGCCCAGCACCCGCACGGCGTCGGGGAACCCGGCCCGCAACGCATCGGTCATCCGCTCCGCGAACTGCGAGACCGTCAGAGCGCCGGACCGGCCGCCGGGACGCGCCGACTCGCGCTTCGCCATCTTGCCGGGATCGAAGGGAAGCCTGTCCATGCCGTCGATTATTGCGACGAGCGGAGCGGGCTGCTCCCGCAAACGGTCGGGCCGGCCGCGCTCCTTCGGATTCGCGGCCGGCCCTCATGTGCCCAGGTGGAACTGGTGTACCTGCTTACCGAACCGTCGAGACCACGCGCACCCGCTTCTCGACAAGGTCGGACGCGGCCGCGTGCGGCCAGGAGATCCGCATCGGCTCATCGGATCGGGCAAGGACCGCGGGCGCGCCCGCCGCCTCCACGCGGATCCGGCTCCGCATCCGAGGCATGTCCGCGGGCAACTCGAACACGGCCCGCGGCGTCGGCAGCCCGGCCGGAGCCTCGACCGGATCGGTCGATTCAGCCGCGCTCAGCCGCTGCGGCATGTACAGGTCGTTGACGAACGTCCGAACGCCGCCTGTGTACCCGTGCTCCTTGAGCCAGAAGTTGCGAGCCTCCTCCAGGCCCTGCAGACCGTCCTGGTGGATCTGGACCCACGGGCTGATGCTGATCACATGGTGCCCGACCCGCGCATACACGACGGCCGACTGCTGGTCGAACGCGCCGTAGGCCTCGGGGCCCGGGCTCGCCCACCCGTACGGGTACGGCCCGCGCCGCCCGCCGAGAACCGGGCGGCTCACCCACAGCCGGCCGTTGAACCCGGGACGGTGAACGTCGTCGGCCATGCCGGACGGATACGGCGCGATCGTCGCGATCGGCCGGTCCATCGCCGCGGCGTAACCCGTGTACTGGAACTGCCCGACCGTCATGCCCGCCACGACCGAAATCACGGAACCAACCATCGCAACCTCTCTTTCGCCGTCCGGTGGCCTCGGGACCGGCTCGCCCGGCGCGACGCGCGCACCGCGCGCGGGCCCGGACGGTGGTCCCACCCTAAACATGCCCCGGAAAAGGCGTTACGCAAGGCTCGGACGGCGCATTCCGCGAAGGCGGCAGGGTCCGGCGACGGGCGAGCCGCAGGAGGCGTTTCTATGGGACTCTGGGGGAGCGCCTACCGGAAGGGCAGCGCATCGCGCGAGACCATCCACTCGTACGCGTCGACGACGGCGGCCACGTGGGCGCTCGCCCGGTGGCTCTGGCGGACGTACTCCCGGGCCGATTCGGCCAGGGCCCGCGACTGCACCGGGTCCTCCATCACGCCCGACAGAACGGCGGACCACCGGTCGGCCTGGGCACGCTCTACCAGCCGCGCCGTACGTCCGTCGATCAGGCAGCCGACCATCGCGTCCGGCGCGGCGACGACGACGACGCCCGCGGCCATCGCATCGAGCGTCAGGCTGCGGTACTCGCCGATCGCCTCGGGCAGCACGAGGATGTCGCTGCAGAGCGTCAACTCGCGGCGCGCCTCGAGTTCCGGCACCAGGGTGAACTGCTCGGTCAGGCCGAGCGACTTGGCGATGGCCCACGCCCCGGCCTTCTGCGAAGCCTCCGAGTCCACAAAGATCATCATCTCCACGCCGCGCTTCACGACCTCCGCCAGCCCGGCGAGCGCCGCCTCG
This sequence comes from uncultured Phycisphaeraceae bacterium, assembly GCA_964567955.1. GTDB lineage: Bacteria > Planctomycetota > Phycisphaerae > Phycisphaerales > UBA1924 > CAZMPE01. The sequence continues at coordinate 5,717 of CAZMPE010000141.1, forward strand.
AATCCCGCGCGGTCCGACCCGGAGCCGATGACGACGACGGAAACGGACTTCCCCGGCGACAAGACCTCGTGCGCCTTGGCCGGCGTGTGCACCCCCCAAGGCGTCACACGGACGACCACCCCCTCCGAACCTGGCCCGGAGCGCTCCAGCTCGGTGCGCAGCAGCCGCTCCAGAGCCTTGTCGGGAACCAGGAAGAGAGGCGACGTCGGCCCGAGGTCCGTCTGCACGGCCCCGCGCAGCCGTGCCGCGGCGGGAACCATCGCCGCCCGCCAGACTTCGATGGCGATCGGGCACCCTGTCTGTGCGGCGAGTTCCAGCCCCATCGGCCAGGCCTCGTATCCGACGGCGTGCACGATATCCGTCGAGCGTTCGTCGCCGCCCTCCTTGCGCCGCTCGATCGCCTCGACAAGCTTGCGTGCCCTCCACGGTCGCGTGAGAGCCGGGCCGCGGTCGTTGTACGACAAGGCCTGCGCGAAGAGCTCCCCGGACGCCAGGCCGGTCGAGGCGTGGGCGACGCGCGCCGATTCCGGGATCGCGTGCACCACGCGCACGCCCTCGCCGACCAGCCCCACCTCGACGCGCGACAGCATCGCCCGCTCACGGGTCGCGAACGAGGCATCGGCAAGGATCACGGCTCGCATGGTGAACGGCTCAAGTGGCGCTCGGAGCGTCGTGAACGCGGAAACTGCTGTCGGGCACGCGGCTCTCGTGGTCGGCGACCTCGCGCGTGCGCCACAGGCCGACCCAGTGACCGGGCTTCACCTCGTGCAGGTACGAATCGCCGCCCGCGCCGGGCCTCGCCACGAGGTCCGCCGGCGGTTTGTGCCACGGCCACCAGGGGCGGATGCCGTTCTCGGCGCCGGGCAGCTTCTGGAACTCGGCCGGGTTGTCCACGATCTCCTTGATCGTGACGAGCCGGTCCTTGCGCGACCCTACCTTGGGGATGCTCGCCAGCAGCCCCCGCGTGTAAGGGTGGATCGGGTGGTCGAAGAGCTCGAACACGTT
>CAZMPE010000142.1:0-3333 GCA_964567955.1 uncultured Phycisphaeraceae bacterium
GATGCCGAGCGCTGGCTCGCCGCCGAGGGCGTGCACTAGGTTCGGTCAGATGTTCGCGGCGACTTCGTTCCAGTTCATGCCCTTCGAGGGCTCGCGGGCCTGCAGCCACTTGACCTTCCCGTTGCCCGTCTCGTTGCGCCCGATGACGACGGTGCTGCGCTTCGCCAGGTTGAGTTCGGGCCAATATAGGCCGTAGGCGCGGCAGACCGCCCTGTGGCTGTCGGAGAGCAGGGTGTGCTTGAGGCCTTCGGCCTCACCCCAGGCCTTGAGCACGGCGAAGCTGTCGCCGCTGATACCGACGACCTGGGCTCCCTTCTTCGTCCAGGTGCCCATCTCGGCGGTGACGCACTTCATTTCCGTCCCGCACAGGCCGGTGAAAGCCATCGGGAAGAAGCAGAGAACGACGTCGCCTTGCTTGACGGCGTCGCTGAGTTTCCACTCCTTGCGGTTCTGGTCGGTCAGTGTGAAATCGGGCGCGGGATCGCCCACGGACAGGGGAGCGCTGCGCGCCGTGAGGTGTTCATTGGCCATGATCGTCTCTCCGAACGGGGTCCGAGGGTGAGATGCGGTCGCGATCGTGCTATCCTAGCGTCGCGGCAGACGCAGGAGGCACGATGACCGCGGGATCGCCAACGAAACCGATGGAAACGACGCTTCAGGGGCGCTTCGAGCACGTGAAGGCACGCGTGGCCGAGGCCGCGACGCGATCGGGCCGGCGTCCCGAGGATGTCGTGATCGTGGCCGTGACCAAGCACGCGGAGCCGGATCAGATCCGCGAACTGATTCAGCTCGGGCAGCGCGACTTCGGCGAGAATCGGGTGCAGCACCTGATCCAGCGTGCGGCGATGGTCGAGGAGTATCTTTCGCGCCGTCGTGTGCTTCCGCATGCGCGGACGTCGGAGGCCGTGCCCGAGATCCGCTGGCACATGATCGGGCACCTCCAGCGCAACAAGGTGCGCAAGGCCGCGGAGTTCTGCCGGCTGATCCACTCCGTCGACTCGCTCCGCCTCGCCGAAGAGATCCAGCAGCTGACACTGCGGGACGAGAAGCCCATCGATGTCCTTGTGCAGGTGAACTGCTCGGGCGAGCGGTCCAAGTTCGGCTGCCCGATCCCCGCAGCGGCGCACCTCGCCGAGCAGATCGACACGATGGTCTTCGTTCGTGTGCGGGGCATCATGACGATGGCGCCGCTGATCGAGGACCCCAAGGAATCGCGCGAGGCGGCGCGCCGGACGTTTGTCCGCGCCCGCGAGCTCTTCGAGGAGATGAGTTCGTCGGGGATCGGCGAGGGCCGCTTCAACATCCTGTCCATGGGGATGTCCAACGATTTCGAGGAGGCGATCGCCGAGGGCGCGAACCTCGTCCGGATCGGGACGGCGATCTTCGGCGAGGCGCGGAACCCGCAGCCCGACGAGCCCGAGGACGACGGCTGAGGCGATCAGGCGCGTGCGAGCCGGCCGCTGCCGCTGCGCGTGGCGATCATGTAGCTCTGCAGGCTGGTGCCGGGGCAGGCGCTCGAGCCGATTTCCTGGTGGGTGTAGACGCCGACATACGGGAAGGCGCCACGGAGCGGGACGCGGTAGCGCCGCATCTGCTCGGCGAGGAAGGCGTCGAGAGCGCCGAGGGCTTCGGACGTCGGACGCTCCTCCATGAAGTTGCCCATGACCATGATGCCGAGGTTGTTCTCGTTCTGCTCACTGACGTGGGCGCCCTGGAGACGGACCGGACGGCCCTCCCAGATACGGCCCGTCGGGTCGACGATGTAGTGGTAGCCGATGTCCGCCCATTTGCGACCGATGTGCCCGCTGCGGATGCTCTCGAGCATCCGTGCCGCGTCCGTCTTGGTGCGGACCGACGACGACACGACACCGCTGTGGTGGACCGTGATCCGGCGGATGCCGTTCATGGGCTTGGCGAGGGCGAGGATCGGCTCCGACCGGGTCCATTCGTGCCTGGGCACAACGCCCGAGACGGAGCCCGTCAGGGTCTGCGGCGTCGGCGCGGTGCGGGGCTGGGCGGCTGGAATGGGCCGGTTCAGCTCGGACTCGCTCAGGGGCCGCCAACGGGACTTGGACTGGCAACCCGCCATGAGGACGCCCGTCCCCAAGGCCATGAGGCCACCCGCGATGAGTTCACGCCGGTTGATTTGAGGATTCACAGGGGTATCCATCGGCCAAACGAGTCTATCGGATTCACCAGGAGCGGGCTTCCGCTTGCCAGAAAGAGACTTGGAGCCGACGATGGTCGGTCCCAACGGAGGAAAACGACCCATGCCTGACACCGAGCCCGCGGCCTCGCTCGCAGATTCGATCTGGTGGTATGTGGCCACCTACGGCGTCAAGGTCGTGGGTGTCGTCGTATTCCTGCTTGCCGCGTGGATTCTGGCCAGCTGGCTCCGCCGAACCGTGCGCAAGGGCCTGCTGAAGGCGGAGTTCGACCCCACGCTGGGCAGGTTCATCTCGAATCTTCTGCGGTGGATCATTCTCATCCTGGCGATCCTGGCCTGTCTGGGGACGTTCGGGTTCCAGACCACGAGCTTTGCGGCATTGATCGGCGCCGCGGGCCTGGCGATCGGCCTGGCCTTTCAGGGCAGCCTCTCGAATCTCGCGGCGGGGATCATGCTGCTGATCTTCCGCCCGTTCAAGGTCGCCGACCTGATCAACGTGGCCGGTCAACTCGGGAACGTCAACGAGATCGATCTGTTCATGACCGAGATCGACACGCTCGACGGGCGGCGGGTGATCATCCCGAACAGCCAGATATTCGGGAACGTGATCGAAAACCTGACACATCACCCGCGCCGTCGGGTCGACGTGCCCGTGGGAGTTTCGTACAGCGCCGATCTGGACCGGACCAAGGCCGTGCTGGAGGCGGCGGTGCGGCGGATCCCCGGCGCGCTGGCGGACCCGGCGCCGGTGATCTGGCTGGATTCGCTGGGGTCCTCGTCGGTGAACTGGGTGCTCCGCGTCTGGACGCTGAAGGAGAACTTCGGGGAGGTGCGCCAGGCCACGGTGCGGGCCGCGAAGATGGCGCTCGACGAGGCGGGGATCTCCATCCCGTTCCCGCAGATGGACGTGCACCTGTTCAAGCAGGGGAGCTAGCCCGCCGCCCGAAGCGAGCCGAGCCATTTGGCCCAGATCGAGAGCACGAGCAGCATGTACAGGCGCTGGGAGTGGTCGCGCCCCTTCCAGGGCCAGAGCGACCGACCGCCCGCGTCGTCGTGCTCGCGGAGCATGACGCGGACGTAGTCCATGTTGAGCATCGCGTTGATGCCGAGGTGATCGGGACCGAACGGCTCGGGGCCGTTGAGGTGATCGAGCAAGAGCTGACGCA
>CAZMPE010000142.1:3343-6717 GCA_964567955.1 uncultured Phycisphaeraceae bacterium
GGATCGGAACCATTCGCCGATCGGGATCGCGAAGCCCATCTTGGGCCGGTCGACGATCTCGGGCGGGAAGTACTTGCGTGCAACGGCGCGGAGGAGGCCCTTGCGCTCGCCGCGGGGCATGAGAGATCCAACTGTGGCTGACATGGCCCTATCGACGACTCGGCGCGCCAAAAAGGGCGATCGGACCTCGAGGGCCACCGACATCGAGGCCGTGTCCGATTTCCGCATCAAGTCCTCGACCAGATAGAACATCAGATCAAACCGAAGCGCCGTCACCTCGTTGCCGCCACTAGTCATGCCAAAATGATTCAAGTAGTCGCCGGCGGTGACTCGTTCGTGACGCCGAGCTAGGCCGAGTTGGTAGTCCATCGGCGGGGCAAAGATCGAAACAAGTTCCTTGTACCCGGCGTGAGCCGACGCGTTGAGCAGTCTGCTGAGCCGAGTTCGCATGGATTGAGAATCGGACCCCTGCGTCACGAGGTGCGCCGCGACTTGTCGAACGGAACGGGGAAGCCGATCGAGAACCTGCATCGGCCGCAGCGCGCGATGGCGCTCGTAGCCGAGGAACATCTCGTCGCCGCCATCTCCGGAGAGGGCCACTTTGACATGCTGGCGAGCGGTTCGGCTCACCCATAGCGATGGCAAGAGCGAGCTGTCGCCGAACGGAAGCCCCAGCTGCTCTACGAGGCCGATCAGATCGGTTGAGGGATCTGCGTCACAATCGAGTACCTGATGGCGTACTCCGAGGTGTTGTGCGATCATCGAAGCGAATGGCGACTCGTCCAACGGCGAAGCCGGCATGCGCACCGTGAACGCGGTCAAGTCGCGGCGGGAGAAAGCGGCGTAGCGAGCTACGAGCGATGAGTCAATCCCTGCGCTCAGGAAAACACCACGAGGAACGTCTGCCTCGAGTCGCGAGGAGACGCTTTCTCGAAGCGCGGCGTCCACTTCTGCCCCTTTCCAGCGGCGATCACGCGCCTCGAGCGCCTTCGCCCATGTGCCATTTGTGTCTATGTTGGACCAAGTAGACGGGTCCTCGCGCATGGCCTCAGCGCCCATGGCGAGTGCCGAGCCCGCATACAGGTGGTCAATGCCCGAGATCGCGCCCTCCTGGCTCCAGCCGAACTTGATCCAACCCCGCAAGACGGGCGGGTCGATCCACGGTTGCTTCGGCTCGAGCATGGATGATCGGCGGAGTCGCGAGAGTCCCGCGACGCTGCTCGCAAATGCCAGCGGCACGCGAGACGACTCAGGTCCGATCCGCAAGACATTGAGTGGCTTCTCGCCGAAGGAGTCGCGGGCAAGGAAGAGGTCCGGGCGAGCGCGATCCCAGATTGCGCACGCGTACATCCCGTCGAGCCGCGAGAAAAGCGACTGACCCCACTCCCGCCATCCGTGAACAAGCACCTCGGTGTCGCTGTGGTCGGTTTCGAAGCGGTGCCCGGCGGCCTGGAGTTCCCTTCGAAGTTCACGATGGTTGTAGATGCAGCCGTTGAAGACGACGGCGATCAGTTCGGACCGGTCACCAACGTGGGTCACGGGCTCCGGAACTCCCGCGCGCGGTCCCACGGGTATGCTCCGGGCTCGTTGGTTCACGCGCTCGTGCGGCCAGAGGCCAGAGTCGGCGCTCCAGACCATCGGCTGATGGCCGCCTGCATGGTCGATGATGGAGAGGCGCCGATGGACCAGCGCCACGTCCACCACGGTCCCGTCTGGACGAACCGCGCGGTCACGAAACCGTCCGTGGCCGTCCGGGCCCCGGTGCTTGATCGATTCATCAAGGATGTCCAGCCACGACTCGGGGATTGCCACTTGCGGCGGAGGGGGCGCGCCAAGCGGATGGATCTTCAGGATGCCAGCGATGCCGCACACGCGGCAAAGGGTACACAGCGGGGCGGCCGGCGTGGGCGGGCTATGGCCCCGTCTGAGGCGCCTCGACGGGATTGGCGGCGGCGGCGCGGGCGGCCTTTCGTTCGTTGCGGACCATCCAGATCGTGTGGAACACGCGGGCGGTCAGCACGCCGGTCGCGAAGCTGATGAGCGTGGCGAGTTCCGCCGAGACCCCCCGGTGCAGCAGGACCTGCTGGAGGCCGATGGCGATCGTGTAGAGGATGGGCGAAAGGAGGGCCCGCTCGAACTGGACGAGCGTCGCGTCCTTGATGAACGAGAGCTGGGCGTAGGCGGGGTGGATGATCCGCGGTGCCCGTCGGGGCATGTGGTTGGCCACCCAGTGCAGCAAGTAGTAGACGATGACGTCGGCGATGATGTCCGCCAGGAACGTGATCGCCGAGATCACAAGCTTGTTCTCGACGCCGAGCCGGATCGCCAGGTGGACGACGCCGACGGTGATCGCCAGGGCGATCGCGCCCGCCGTGACGATATTCACGTTCACATTGACGATGCGGTTGGCGTAGGTTTGTCGCAGCCACCGGAACATGCGGGGCGGAATCGTAGCGTCACGCACGCCGATCCGCCCGCGAGAGCCGCTTCCGGGAGATTTCGACCGCCCGCGGGTTGATATCGCACCCGATGGCGCGCCGCCCGGACGCGACCGCCGCCACCAGCGTCGTGCCGCTTCCGCAGCACGGGTCGAGCACGGTCCCGTCCGGCGGGCAGCACGCCCGGACGAGCAGATCGAGCAGCGCCAGCGGTTTCTGCGTGGGGTACCCCGTTCGCTCCGCGGCCATGTTGTTGATCGAGGGGATCGAAAGGACGTCGGTCGCCTTTTTCGACATGCCACGCATCCGCCGGCTCGTGGCCGGCACTCTCGGCGGCTCGAAGTAGTAGCGTTCGGGGTCGATGCAATACCACAAGATGTCGTCGTGCTTGCGTGCGAAGCGGCGGGCCGACGAACCGCCGAGTCCGTACGACCAGACGATGTGGTTGACGAATCGGTCGGCGCCGAGGAGCCCGTCGAGCATGACGCGGGCGTAGTGCACGGCGCGGTAGTCCAGGTGCAGGAGGATGGACCCGGTCCGTTTGATCGCGGGGATCGTGGCTTCGGCCCGCGTGCCGAGCCACTCCACGTATCCGCCGATCGAGTCCCATGAGTCGTCGTACGACCCGTTGCGATCGGTGCGTCGTCCGCCGGTATTAAAGGGCGGATCGGCGTAGACGAGGTCGACCGAGGCCGCCGGCAGTGCCCGGACGAACTCAAGCCAATCACCACGGCGCGGATCTGTCAGGCCTGACACGCCGCGAGGATACCCGGCTCAGCCCTGCTTCACCGGCGCCCGCCCGACCGAGTAGTACGCCCATCCGCCCGGCTCGACCTGCTGCAGCCGGTACAGGTTGCGGCCATCGAAGATCACCTTGTGCTTCATGATCTTGGCCAGCCGTTCGAAGTCGGGGCTCTTGAACTCGTCCCAGTCGGT
>CAZMPE010000143.1:0-6663 GCA_964567955.1 uncultured Phycisphaeraceae bacterium
CTCAGGAGCGCGGCCGCCGCACCGTGCTTGTCCAGAAGGGTCCGGTACGCCGTGTGGGCGCCGCCGAGGTCCCCGTCGGCCATTCGTTTCGTCACCTCGGCGCGCGCCGTCATGACCGCTTCCGAGTGAGCGGACTCACCTGTACGCGGCCGGTCGGGGTTGAGCGCCGCCGCGACCGCCCGGTCGCGCTGGAACTGCAGCTCGCGGAACTGTCGTCGCCGGTTCGCCTGGCGCGTGATCGTGAACAGGTCATAGGTCTCGCGGCTGAGCAGGCGCGTGGCCAGCAGAGTCATCGCCAGCCCGAAGCCGAAGGCGTACCCGCCGAGGTGGGCGAGCGCCGCGACGTTGCCGGCCCGGTTCGAACCCTCCATGAGGAGGTTCCACGCAATCTGGGCGCCGATGAACCACCACGCCGGCACCCCGATGATCCCGATTGTGAGAATGAAGAGCGTGCGGATTGTCGTATGCGGGAAGAGGACGAGATACGCCCCCGTCACGCCCGCGATCGAGCCCGACGCCCCCACCACGGGATTGCCGTAGAAGAGGCCGTGCAGGCCAGCGGCGGCCCCTCCCGCCGCCAGATAGAAGACCAGGTACCAGATCCGTCCGAAGCGGTCCTCGACATTGGGACCGAAGGTCCAGAGGAACAGCATGTTGCCCAGGATGTGCCAGATCGAGACGTAATCGTGCAGGAACTGGTACGTCAGCCATCCCCATGCCGTGGGCTGGGTCGGCGAGTGCCAGAAGGTCTGGAAGAGCCCGAGGAAGCCGCCCGGGTTCATCCGGCTGTATCCCCACTCGGCGAGGAAGACGGCGACGTTGATGAAGATGAGCGCGTTGTTGACGACGGTCGGGCGGCGGAGGGGTCGGTCTGTTCCGAGCGGGATGAGCACCGGCAGATGGTACCCGGCCGGGCGCGGCGCTCTCCGGGAACGGTGCACCGGCGTTGCGGATCGCGCCCCCGGCCTCCTATAGTCCCTTCCTCCGCGGGGGCGGTCGTGTTCGAACTCCAGCACTCATGTCCGGCGCCTGCGGGCGACCAGGGAGCGGGCCACCAATGACGACGTTCGCCAAGGGACTCGAGGGGATCATCGCCGCGGAAACCCGCATGTCGTTCATCAACGGCGAGAAGGGGATTCTCGAGTACGTCGGCATCCCGATCGACGACCTCGCCCGCAACTCGACGTTCGAGGAGACGGTCTTCCTCCTCTGGAACTGCCGCCTGCCGAAGAAGTCGGAACTGGAGACATTCTGCCGGCAGCTGCGGTCGCGCTACCAGCTCCCGGCCGGCATGAAGGAGCGGATCCAGGCCCTCCCGAAGGACGCGCAGCCGATGCACGTGCTCCGGACGGCGGTCTCCGGGCTCGCCATGCACGACGCCGACCCCAACGCCGTGGACCTGCCCTCCGCGCGCGAGAAGGCGCTCAACATCCTCGCCCAGGCCCCCACCATCGTCGCCTGCTTCGACCGGCACCGCCGCGGCGAGAAACTGATCGACCCGGACCCGTCGATGGGGTTCGCCCAGAACTTCCTCTACATGCTCAACGGCACGAAGCCCACCGAGGCCATGACCCGCGCCTTCGACGTCTGCATGATCCTGCACGCCGACCACGGCCTGAACAACTCCACGTTCACCGCCCGGGTCGTCGCCAGCACGCTCTCGGACATGTACTCGAGCATCACCGCGGCGATCGGCAGCCTGCGCGGCCCCCTGCACGGCGGGGCCAACGAGGAAGTCATGGAGATGCTCGGCGAGATCAAGTCGGTCGCCGACGTCGAGCCCTACATCCAGGGCAAGCTCTCCCGCAAGGAGAGGATCATGGGCTTCGGCCACCGCGTCTACAAGGCCTACGACCCGCGGGCGACCTTCCTCAAGACGCTCGCCAAGCAGCTCGCCGCGGACACGGGCAACACATCCCTCTACGAAAAGTCGATGAAGATCGAGGAGATCATGAACAAGGCCGTCGCGGCCAAGGGGATCTACCCGACCGTCGACTTCTACACCGCGACGACCTACCACAGCATCGGGCTCAAGCTCGACCTCTTCACGCCGATGTTCGCGATGTCGCGCATCAGCGGCTGGGCCGGGCACGTCATCGAGCAGCTCGGCGACAACCGCCTCTTCCGCCCCAAGGCCGAGTACATCGGCCCGCACGAGGTGACGTACACGCCGATCGAGAAGCGGTAACACGCGGTCCTGAAGCCCCGGGATCCTGGGTACCTCACCACTCCGCGGTGGGTCGTTCTGAATGCTGGTACCCGAGTTCCGCTTGCCTCACAGGCGGCTCGTCAACCCGTATGTATGGAATCGGCGCTCACCCGGTTGTCTTCTCGGACTCCTGGTGTATGTTGCACATTGGCCGTCACCAGTTTCGGGGAGAGCCGAAATGAATACCGGGCACGCACGTCCGTCGGCTTTGACATGTGTACTGGCGTTGTCGTTAGGGGGGGGGTTCGGTCGCACAGGTCAGTGTGGGGCCGCAAGTGCGGGTTGACAATGGCAACCCGCGATCGGGCGTCGAGGTCGCGATAGCCGCGAATCAGGTGGTGCCGGGCGAAGTGATCGTGGCCGCCATCGACTGGAGGGCATCGCTCACGCCGCTCAAGCCTCGGATCGGCTACTGGATCAGCTTTGACGCCGTCCAGACTTTCGCAATCGAGGGGCTGGTGACGCCGCCGCCGGCACTCGACCCGCCTCCACCGCCGGAGGAAAGGTCGCCGCACGTGGACCCGATGGTCGTGTCCGACCCTCGGACCGGTGACTTCTGGATCGGCGGACTCTGCGCCAACAAGATCGGCCTGCCGCGCCCCATCGGGCTGTTCGTGGCGCGAAAACGGAGCGGTCAGACCGTGCTTGATGGCACGGTTGCAGTTGACGTCCTCACCGGACCTCCCTACGCGGCAGTCGATGACAAGCCCCTGATGGCCGTTGGACCCGATCCTTCGGACCTGTCCAAATCCGTGCTGTACATCACGTTTGTGCGCAACAGTGCCTTTCCTTGCAGCTTGCTCCCGTATTTGATGTTCGTTTCGTCTTCGGATGCCGGCGCCACGTGGTCGCCACCGACGGGGATCCTCCCCGGATCATGTCCAGGCATCGCCGCGCACGGGCCCGTGCCGCTCGTTCTTTCCAACGGACGCGTTTTCATCGCCTTCGGCAACCGTGCCGTTCCATACTCCTCCACTCGATCGGATGATCGAGGTGCGACCTGGCTCACTCCGGTGCCGCTCTTCCCCGGAATCGACAGAGCGCAGGAGGACGTCGATACCCCCGGCAACTTTCGGCTCCACTCATTCCTCGGCGCAACCGTCGATCCAATTACCGACACGATCTACGTCGTCGTCTCCGCCCGGCTGGCCCAAGGCTCGCAGAACCTCGACCTCTACATCACCCGAAGCACCAATCGCGGCGATTCGTTTGAAGCACCGGTGCACCTCACGCTCGACGCCGTCGCCGGGCCGGAGGGGCCCGACCAGATCATGCCGTGGATCGCGGCGGATGCGTTCGGAGGCTTGAACATCATCTACTACGACACGAAGCACATGGACCAGACACTCGGGGACCTGCATCCATATGCCACGCTCGACGCGTATTACGCCCGGATGATCAACTACGACGCCAGCACCATCCAGACCTTTCGATTGACGCCCTCGTCGTTCAACACGAACGCGGCGGATCCCTACGAGGATCCGGGACTCCCGCAGTTCATCGGCGACTACAACGGGATTGCGACCGCCGGATGCTTCGTGTACCCGGGCTACATGAGCATCCAAGTTAGTCCGCCCATGCGTCACTACTACGCCCACCGGGTCGATCTGTGCCCCATTGACATGGACGCGAATGGGGTCGTGGCGCTGAGCGACCTGAGCCTCTTCCTCACGCTATACGCCCTCGCCGATCCCCGAGCGGACATCGACCGGGACGGTGTGGTGACGAGCGCGGACATCGCGTCGTTCCAAGCGGCGTTCCCGGGAGGCTGTCACTGACATTCCGGCACAATCGACACCGAATCAAATGCGGTCCATCCCACTGATCACCGTTCAGGCATTGCTTTCCGGCGCCACCGCGACCGTCGCGCAGACTGGGCCGCTCGTGGGGTGGGGCGCCAACATGTATGGTCAGGCCATCGTCCCTGTTGGCGAGTTTTCAGCCATCGCCGCGGGTTCCGGGCACGGGCTAGGCATCAGGCCGAACGGCGCGCTCGTGGGGTGGGGATGGAACGAATGGGGCCAGGCCAATGTGCCAAGCGGAACGTACAGCGCGATTGCCGGAGGGGGCGGCCACAGCCTCGGCCTTCGCACAAACGGCACACTCGCCGGATGGGGTGCGAATTTCGATGGTCAGATCAACGTGCCGTCCGGCTCATTTTCGGCGATCGCAGCAGGAACACATCACAGCCTCGCGATTCGAGCCGACGGCACCCTGGCTGGCTGGGGTTCTAACTTCACCGCGCAGACCTTTACAGGACAAGCCGTCGTCCCCACCGGCACGTACATTGCCGTCGCGGCAGGGGCCTATCACAGCCTTGCCATTCGCACCGACGGCACGCTCGCGGCGTGGGGATGGAACGGCTACGGGCAGACCAATCTTCCCTCAGGAACCTTCAGCGCCATCGCCGGTGGATTCGTGCACAGCCTCGGGCTGAGAACGGATGGCACCCTCGTGGCATGGGGCAGCAATCTCAGCGGACAACTTAATGTCCCGACAGGACACTACATGGCCATCGCCTCAGGAGTGGATGGCGAGTACAACCTGGCGTTGCGCGCCGACGGCACAATTGTCGCCTGGGGGGATAACACGTGGGGACAACTCAACGTGCCCACGGGTTCCTTCACGGCCATCGCGGCGGGCGGAGGGCACGGCTTGGCCATCATCCCCGCGCCATCGACCTGTGCAACTCTCGCGCTCGCCGGTCTCGTGGCGGCTCGTCGAAGGCGCAGCAGGCAAAGATGCCTGCACCACAACTGAGTCTTACAACCCCAGCCGCGACAGGATCGAATCCAGGATCGCCCGCGACTGGGCGCGGTTGCCGATCGGCCGGACCGTCACCTCGATCCGCGTCCCGGACCCGGTGACCCGCACATCGACAACCACGGCGTCGAGAAAGCCCGCATCACGCGGCTCGGCCGCCACGCGACCCACGTCCTCGGTCGCTGTCGAGTCCGTCACCGCGTACCCGCGGTCGCGCAGCGCCGCGTCCGCCGCCGCCACCGCCGCGGGGACCCTTACCGTCGCCGGCACGTCGGCCGTCAGCGTGCGCCGGAGGTAGGACGCCTGGACGGAACGGCCCGAGCCCATGTTCTGCGGCACCGCCTTGCACCCCGTCAGCAGAGCGCACGCCGCGGCGAGGAGCAGAATCCCGGGTCTCGCGTCCATTCCCCGTGTTGATCGGCGATCCGGCCCGGACCGCCGCAGGACCGGCGGATCCGTGGGGTCTGTACGGGGGTGCTCCCCCCTTGACTTTGCCCGTCCGAAGCCTTTACTAGTCCTCCACTCGCGGAGTGGTTTTCACGGTCTTTGTTCGCGCACGATCGGAGCAGGTGCAGCCCATGGCGATCCGGATCAAGGCACGCAGCGGTGAAGGCGTCGAGCAGATGATGCGGCGCTTCAAGAAGCTGTGCGAGAAAGAGGGTCTGACCAAGGACATCAAGCGCAAGGAGTTCTACGAGAAACCCTCCGAACGCCGCCGGCGCGCCGCACGCAAGGCCATCAACAGACGCATCAAGGTCGAAATGTTCGGCGACGGGCCCGCTCCGAGCACCCGTCCGCCGCGCAAGCCGTAGCGGAGCCGGAGTACCCCGGCCCGCCTCGGACCGAAACCGTCCAACCGCGGGCCTGCCTCACTCGGCGGGCCCGTTTCGTTCCCAGATCAGACGTTCCCAGCCCGCGGGCCCCCCGCCTTGACAACCGGGGCGCGTCGCCGGTATTCACCCCCGAGACTCCCCACCTCTGGAGGCCCTCGCTTTGGTTCAGAACATGGTCCTTCTCGCGGCGGTTCTTTCCATCATCGGCGTGCCGCTCGTCGCCCTCACACGGCGCACGGGCCGGCGGCCCATCGGCCTGCTCGCGGCGGCGGCGCTCGCGCTGACGGCCGGGCTCATGCTGCCCGCCGCGGCGTCGGCGCAGGGCGCGCCGGAGGCGGTCGCGGGACAGGCCACCGCCCACCGCGGCGGCGGCGAGGCCAACCTCGTCCTGCCGCGCGTCGGCGGCGAGACGTTCATGGGCATCCCGGGCGACACGCTGCTCTACGGCGGCCTGGTGATCAGCCTGCTGGGCATGGTCTTCGGCCTGGTGATCTACGGCCAGCTCAAGGGCATGCCCGTCCACAAGAGCATGCTCGACATCTCCGAGCTCATCTACGCCACGTGCAAGTCGTACATGATCCAGCAGGGCAAGTTCCTGATGGTCCTGTGGGCCTTCATCGCGGTCGCGGTGGCGTGGTACTTCGGCTGGCTGATCCCGACCGAGCACGGCTCGGGCATGCCGCTCTCCAAGGTCGCCCTCATCCTCGCGTTCAGCCTCGTCGGCATCGCCGGCTCGTACGGCGTCGCCTGGTTCGGGATCCGCGTCAACACCTTCGCCAACAGCCGGGCCGCGTTCGCGAGCCTCCGCGGCAAGCCCTTCCCCTGCTACGCGATCCCGCTCAAGGCCGGCATGTCCAT
>CAZMPE010000144.1:0-6558 GCA_964567955.1 uncultured Phycisphaeraceae bacterium
CATCCAGCGCTACACCGCCGACGCCAACGGCTACTCCACGCGCCAGTTCGCCGCGGAGTGGACCATCGTCCTCGGGCCGCCGCCCGCGGCCGACCCCACCGCCCGCGACACCGAGACGTTCAAGCAGAAGTACATCGAGTGGCTCCGCCCGATCGTGGAGGCCCCGCTCTCGATCGACGCGCTGTTCCAGCAGACGCCCTCCACCCGGACCCTCGTCGAGCGCCTGCGGTCCGAGTTCGGGCTCGAGCCCGGCATCATGACGCTCGGCGCGTACGAGGCCACACGCGCCGTCCAGGCCTCCGGCCAGCGAGCCGCCCTCGAGAGCGCCATGCGCGAACGCAACCTCGCCATGGGACGCCTCGTCGCCGATCCCGCCCTCGCCGACGCCTGGAACGCCCTCCTCGCACACATGCGCAAACGCCTCCTCGTCGAGGGCTACCACATGGAGCCCGACCGCATGCTCCGCTACACGCGCCAGTTCGGGCCGCTCGACTGGCGCCACCCCGCGGCCCACGGGCTCTACTGGGCCAACCGCGGCGTCGAGAACGCCCTGTCCCGCGTCGACGACCGCACCAAGCTCGACTTCGATTTCACCAACACCGATCGCCTCACGATCCAGGCCGTCCAGGAACTCTGGCGCTCCGGCGAGGTCTACTTCGACTTCCTCGGGTACGTCATGAACCCGCAGGACACCAACCCCTTCTACACCACCATGCCCAACGTCCACTTCACCTACGTCTACGGCGACATCCTCAAAACGCTCCGCGACCGCAGCCAGCTCGACGTCGACCGCCGGCCCTTCAGCGTCTACGCCGCCGGATACGAGAACTTCCTCATCGACGCCGTCCGTTTCTTCTTCCGGCGCGGCCAGAAGGCCGAAGCCCAGCGGCTCTACCGCGAGGCCGCCACCGACCCGGTCCAGAACCTCAACGACCCCGATCGCGCCGACAGGTTCGCCAAGCCGCTCGACGAGTTCGTCTGGGATGAGTCGCGCGACGAGTACACAAGGCCCGATGTCGCCCGCGCGGAGGTCGTCGCCGCCCTGCAGGGCGCCTACGTCAGCGGACTCATCACCGGCGACACCGAGCTCTTCCGGTCTCAGTTCGAGTTCGCCAAGCAGGCCCACCGGTTCTTCATGCAGCGCCAGCGCCGCGTCACCAACATGGACCCCAACATGGCGCGCATGGAGCTCATGCCCGCCGATTTCCGCCTCGTGGCCGCCACCGTCTTCGTCCAGCTCATCCAGATCCTCGACCCCGACGACGCCGAGACCGCCTACAACGCCGCGCCCGAGGACATCCGGCGATACGGCTACGACATCATCCGCGACCGATTCCAGAAGGAACTCGACGCCATCGCCGCCCGCGGCGGACGAGGCTTCAACGAGGTCTTCCCGGAGCCCCCGGGCATGCAGGAACACCGGGAGATGATGAAGCAGCTCGAGGCCCAGGAGGCGGCCCGCCGCCCCAGGATCGAACAGAAGTAGCTCAGGCCGAGACCAGCCGGTCGCGCGCCTCGACATACTTCGAGAACGTCCGCTCCACGATCTCCGCCGGCAGCCGCGGCCCGGGCGCGCTCTTGTTCCACTCGCCGCGGTCGACCAGCGACTGCAGGTACTCGCGAAGGTACTGCTTGTCGAAGCTCGCCTGCGCCCGCCCGGGCTCGTACCGGTCCGCCGGCCAGAACCGCGAGCTGTCCGGCGTCAACGCCTCGTCGATCAGGATCGGCCCCGACGCCGGGTCGTCCGCCGGGATCCCGAACTCGAACTTCGTGTCGGCGATGATGATGCCGCGCTTCAGGGCGTACTCCGCCGCCGCGACGTAGATCGCGAGCGTCCGCTCGCGCAGCCCGGCCATCAGGTCCGCCCCGACCTCCGCCGCGGCCCGCTCGATCGAGATGTTCTCGTCGTGCTGGCCCTGCGGCGCCTTGGTCGCGGGCGTGAAGATCGGCTCGGGCAGCCGGTCGCACTGCCGCAATCCGGGCGGAAGCTTCACGCCGCTCACCGATCCCGTCGCCTGATAGTCCTTCCACCCCGACCCCTCGAGGTAGCCGCGCACCACGCACTCGATGGGCACCACCCGGGCGCGCCGGCCGATCGTGACGCGCCCCTCCATGTCCGCGCGCGTGACGCGAGCGCCCTGAAACGCCGAAGCGGGAATGTCGCGGGAATCGGTCGAGATCACGTGCGTCGCCGAGAGCCCCCGCTCGCGGATGAACCCGAACCAGAACGTGGACAACTCGGTGAGCAGCCGCCCCTTTCCGGGGATCGGCGTGGGCATGACGACGTCGAAAGCCGAGATCCGGTCCGAGGCCACGATGAGCAGCCGCGAATCGGGCAGTTCATACACGTCGCGGACCTTCCCCTCCCGTCGCCCGGGAAGGCTCAGGTCCGTCGAGAAAACCGCTGCACGATCGGCCGGCGCGGACGAGGGCGGTGCCATGCCCCATCCTACATCCGGCGGACCCGCCCGGCGACCGCGCCGGGACACCGGGCCCGAAAGACCATACGATTCCGCCCGGCCCGCCGTACGCGGCCGGCGCACGGAGGTCGCCCCGACTCATGCTCAGTTTCGCCGTGTTTGACGACGACGGTCCGGCCGGCGACTTCGCGTTGCGTCACGCGTACCTCGTCGGGCCCGATGACGTCCCCGTCGCCGCCGAGATCGAGTTCCGCGCCGGCGTCATCCGCTGCCGCAAACCGACCACCGAGGCCGCCGGCCTCTCCCTGCAGTACCGCGTCGCCCTCCCCGCGGAGGCCGGCGCTCGGACGGTCGGGGTCTTCACACTCAGCACCTGCCTGCTCCCCGAGCGCGACGAGCCCTACCTGCTCTCGCTCGAACTCGCCCGCCACCAGATCATGCAGGTCCTCAACAAGCTCGAGCAGTGGGGGCTCTTCGATCTGCCCGCCGAGCACCCCGCGATGCGACAGTTCGAGGACGCCCGGCACCGCTTCGCCCACGCCCTCGTCGCCCAGCGCATCCACAACGGCTCGGACGCCGCACGCATCGACGCGGAACGCACCGCCCGCGCCGCCCTCGCCCTCGCGATCGACGCGGGCGAACGCCTCACGCTCATCCAGGCCGACCGCCAGATACGCGCCCGGTTCTCCGGCGAGCTCTACGCCCGCGCCGCCCGCCTTCACGCCGATTCGATCGCCTCCGAACGCTTCATGCCGGAGGGCGCCGTCAAATCCCCGGACGGCACGGGCGTCGTCCTGCAGCAGCCGCCCACGCTGGGCGCCACGATCGGCCCCGCGAACTTCAGCGAACCGCTCGTCCGCGCCGCGACCTCGCTCTGCGACTTCGTCTCGATCCCCATGAAGTGGATCGACCTCGAGCCTTCCGAGGGCAAGTACTCGTACGCCCGAACCGACCGCTGGATCGAGTGGGCCGTCCGCCAGGCCAAGGTCCCCGTGGTCGCGGGGCCCATCATCGACTTCCGGCCCGCCAGCGTCCCCGAGTGGCTCTTCATCTGGGAGCACGACTACGAAACGCTGCGCGAGCTCGTCTACGAGCACATCCGCCAGGTCGTCACCCACTACCGACGAACCGTCACCCGCTGGACCGTCGCTTCCGGCCTGCACGCCAACACCAGCTTCGCCCTCTCGCTCGAACGGATGATGGACCTCACGCGCATGAGCGTCCTGCTCGTCCGCAAGCTGCAGCCCGGCGCCAAGGTCCAGATCGAGATCTCCCAGCCCTTCGGCGAGTACTTCGCGACCAACCGCCGATCGCTCCCCCCGATCGCCTACGCCGAGATGATCTCGCAGGCGGGAATCCAGATCGACGCCCTCGCGCTCCGCCTGCAGATGGGACAGGTCGCCCCCGGCCGCTCCAGCCGCGACATGATGTCTTTCGCCGCCATCCTCGACCGCTACGCCGAACTCGACAAGCCGATCTGCGTCACCGCCGTCGGCGCCCCGAGCCGGCCCGCCGACGTCAACGCCGGCGAGGACCCCGGATTCTGGCGCTCGCCCTGGAGCCCCGACCGACAGAGCGAATGGCTCACTCAAGCCGTCGCCATCGCCGCGTCCAAGCCCTACGTCCACAGCGTCTGCTGGCAGGACCTCTACGACAGCCCCGCCGGCGATATGCCCGCGGGCGGGCTCCTCACCGACGCCGGCGCCCCCAAGCCCGCCGCCGCACGCTTCGCCGAGATCCGCCGATTGCTCCAATCCAAGCAGTCGCCCGCTTCCCTGAGTCTGCAGGGCCCCGAGGTCTGAGCATGCCCGGACCGACCGACACGCTCGATTGGACCGGCGGGCCCGCCAAGTGGGCGGCCGTCGCCGTCCTCGGCGGCGCTTCGATCATCGGGATGGCCTGGTCCATCTTCGGACGCGAAGCCCCGCGGCCGGCGGTCGTGGCCGCCGCGCCCGCGACCATCACCTCCGACGCCGCGCCGCCGCCCGCTCCCGCTTCGATCGTGCGCATCATCAACATCAACACCGCTCCCGCCGCGGAACTGGAACTGCTGCCGGGCATCGGCCCGGCCCTCGCCGCCCGAATCGTCGAGCACCGATCGAAGATCGGCCGGTTCACCGGCCTCGGCGACCTCGACAACGTCTCCGGGATCGGCCCCATGACACTCGAGAAACTCCGCCCCCTCGTGCGCTTCGAGTAGGCCGCGGTATCATCACGCCGCAAACCCGCGTTCCCCGGCCTCCGACGACCCCCTTCGGGAGTCTCCGTCGGGCGCCGGCGCGCGCCCGGAGCCGCCCGTGGACCTCGTCGACTTCCTCTCCCGATCGACCCACTGCCGCGCCGCCGCCGAGCAACTCGCGGCCGGGCGTCACGTCGCGGCGACGGGCGCGGCGGGGTCGTCGACGGCGTTCGTCGCCGCGGCGATCGCCCGCGCCGCCGCCCGCACGGTCCTGCTCGTCGTCGCCCACATCGACGACGCCGACGAGGCGCTCGACGAACTCGGCGCCCTCGGCATCGACGCCGAGCGCCTCCGCGCGCTCGAGGCGCTCCCCGGTGAATCGGGCGTCAGCCTCGAACTCTTCGCCGAGCGGCTCGCCGTCGTCCGGCGCGTCGTCGAGCGCCCGCCGCCGGTCGTGATCGCGCCGATCCAGTCGCTCATGCAGGCCGTCCCGCGCGCCGACCGGCTCGACCGCCTCTCGCGGACCGTCCGGCGCGCCGACGCCATCAGCCCCGTCGACCTCGTGCGCTGGCTCACCGACGCCGGGTACAAACGCTGCGAGGCGGCGGAGGAGCCCGGCGACTTCGCGGTCCGCGGCGGGATCATCGACGTTTTCGCGATCACCGGCGGGACCGATCGCGGCGCGCCCGATTCGCGCCCCCTCGCCGGCCCGATCCGGCTCGATTTCTTCGGCGACCAGGTCGACCGCATCACCGAGGTGGACCTGGAGACCATGGGGTCCGGCCGGACGGTCGAGTCGGTCGAGATCGTCTGCGCCCGCCCGGGCGGCCCGGACGAGGAATCGGTCAGCTTCATCGACCTGCTGCCGCGCGACGCCGTCGCCATCGTCGCCGAGACGCTCGAGATCACCGAGCAGGCGCGCGGGTACTTCGAACGCGTCGTCGATCCGCGCGGCTTGTTCGGACCGCCCGCTGTCTTCAAGCGCCTCCAGGAACGGCTGCACGCCCTGATGGAGGTCAACCAGTTCTCGCCCGGCGGCGCGCACGGCGAGCGGATCGAGTTCCCCGCCGCGGCGCTCCCCTCCTTCGCCCCCGACGCCGACGAGGCCGTCCGCGAACTCGGCGGCCTCGCGCCGGACAACCGCCTCACGGTCCTCTGCCAGAACCCCGGTGAACTGCAGCGGTTCCAGGAGTTGCTGGCGGAGTTCGCGCCCGACGCCGCGCCGCGCATCGAATCGCGCCTCGCCTACCTGCACCGCGGGTTCATCTGGACGCCCGACGAAGGCCGGCCCCTCTGCCTCGTCCCGTACCACGAACTCGTCCACCGCTACCACACGCGCCGCCGCGCGGCGCGACTGCGCGCCGGCCGGGCGATGGACACGTTCCTGGATTTTCAGCCCGGCGACGCGGTCGTGCACGCCGAGCACGGGATCGCCCGGTTCCTCGCGCTCAAGCTGATGAAGCCGAAGCGCGACACCGGCCCGCGCCCGCTCTCGGAGGGCGGCTCCGTCCCCGACTCGCTCGTCACCGCCGCCGCGCGAACCGCGCCCCAGGAGCCTCAGGAGTACCTCACCCTCGAGTTCGCCGGCGGCGCCAAGCTGCACGTTCCCGCCATCCACATCGACCAGGTGCAGAAGTACGTCGGCGGCTTCCGCGGCAAGCCGCCCCTCTCGACGCTCGGCGGCACCCGCTGGAAGGGCCAGAAGGAGCGCGTCTCCGCCAGCGTCCGCGATCTCGCGGCGGAGATGCTGCGCGTGCGCGCCGCCCGCGAACACATGCCCGGCATCCGCTACCCCGCCGACACCGCCTGGCAGAAGGAGTTCGAGGCCGAGTTCCCCTACGAGGAGACCGAGGACCAGAACGCCGCGCTCGCCGAGATCAAGAAGGACATGGGGCGCGAACGGCCGATGGACCGCCTGATCTGCGGCGACGTCGGGTTCGGCAAGACGGAGCTGGCGAT
>CAZMPE010000145.1:0-4600 GCA_964567955.1 uncultured Phycisphaeraceae bacterium
CTTGGTGCGGTCGCGGAACAGGCCGCCCAGCACGACGGTCTGCCCGTCGCGGACCATCACGTTGGTCGTCAGCTCGTTGGTGATCTCGTCGGGGATGGTCACCGCGGCGCCGCCCGAGTCGGTCACCTGGCGGATGACCGCCTCGGAGACCTGCGGCTTGAGCTCCATGCGGATCATCCCGTCCGACGACACGAACGGACGCAGGTAAAGCTGCGTGCCCGTGTCGAGGAACTCGACGGTCTGGGTGGTCGAAGTCTCGGTGCTCGTCGTGTTCAGGTAGCCGACCTTGCGGCCCACAAGCACGCGCGCCGGCTGCCGGTTGAGCGTCAGGATGTTCGGACGCGACAGGATCGTCGTGTCCGATACCTCGTCGAGCATCCGGAGGAAGATCGCGATGTCGTCGTGGACGATGCCGAGCTTGAACGTCGACACGCCGTCGGTCTTGCCCGCCGTGCTCACGGCGCCGCCGCCGCGACCGTCGGCCGGCACGGCCGTGCCGCCGATCGAGCCGGTGATCAGGTTGTCCACGAGGCTCAGCGGCCCGCCGCCCGTTGCGAAGTCACGCAGGTCGAGATCGCCCACGATCCCGAAATCCACGCCGAAGGCGTTCGCCTCGTTCAGCGAGGTCTGCAGGATCGTCGCCTCGACCAGCACCTGCACCGGACGCGTGTCCAGCTCCACCAGCAGCCTCTCGATCTCCGCCACGTTCTCCTCGAAGTCGGTCACGACCATCGTCGACTCGTGCGCGAACTCCTCGGCCCCCGTGGGCGAGTCCGCCGGGATCGAGAAGCTCGCCGCCTTGCCGTTGGTCTTGATCGAGCCCGACTCCGACAGCAGCGACTTGACGAACTCCGCCGCGTCCGTCGAGTTCAGATAGTTGAGCTTGAGCACCTTCGTGACCTTCTTCATCATCGCCTTCTGGATGACCTCGAGTTCCTCGAGGGTGTAGACGTAGATGAAGTTTCCCCGCTCGATGTACCCGAACCCATTGACGTGCAGGATGGCGTCCAACGCCTCGTAGAACGTCACGCCGTACAGGTTCGCCGTCACCGTCGCGGAAACGCTCTTGCTCGTCAGGATGTTCTTCTGGCTCTGGATCGAGAGCATCTGCAGGACGTTCGCCAGGTTCTCCTCGTTCACGTGCAGGTCGACGATGTTGTTCTCGTCGATCTTGATCTTGTCGTTGAGATCGAACCCCGCCGCCTCGAGCGGGTTGCGCATCGCGGACGGCTGGACCTCGCCCATCCCGGGGAAGGACGGCGTCTCGGTGGGAGTCGCGCCCGGCTGCTTCGGCGGCGTCAACAGCGACTGCAGGAGCCCCTCAAGGGCGCCCCCCGCGGGCGCAATCTGCGCAAGGCCCGTCGTCGAACCGGCCAGGCAGAAGACCGCGGCGGTGAGCGCGCAGGCGCGCCGAACGCGGGAAGAGTTCAAACAGCTGCCGGGGCCATCATTCCGCGTGTGCATCGCCATAACTGCTCCTTGGTCGCTTCGCCGCGCTCTGAGCGGCTCCAGCCCCACCGGGACGAAACATCTCAAGACCGGGCGCCGTCCGTCGCCCGATCCGCGAACTTGCAGTCGCATCAGGTGTTTCGACGGTTCCGGTTGCGGACTTTGGGGGTTTGGCCGCCGTCGTTCGGGCTGGAGGGTTTGGGCAAGAATCGCGCCCCATCCCCCGCTTTGACACCGGCCGGCCCGGTCACCGGCCGCCCGACGGGCCCGGGTTCTCGGTCCCGGGCGAGGACGGCGCCACCCGGGCCTGGTCCGGGTCGGCGTAGGCGCTGCGGGGCAGGCCGGTCACCAGCTTCAGCCGGCCCCAGAGCAGGGCCGCGAAGACCGAACAGGCGATCATCAGGGCCACCATCAGCGTGCGCCGGGCCGGACCTCTCTGGCTGCGGAGCAGCGCCTGGATCACGGTGCCGCGACCTTCGTGACGGTGACTCGCCCGGTGTACGCCTCGACATCGATGTGGAACGTGGAACCGGACCCCGTCACGGTGATCCGGCCGCCGGCGCTCGGCGCCGCCGATCCGGGCTCGAGGATCGGGCTCGCCATCTCGTCAAAGACAAGCACCTCGTCCCCGTCGATCTGAGCGGAGACGATCGTCGCGCTGTGGAACTTCTTGGAGTTCTTGAAATCCACGGCGTAGATCAGGTCGTTGATCGGATCGAGCACGTCGCCCGGGACCTCCAGCAGCGAATAGGAGTTGTTCGCCGGATCAAAGACGATCGCCCGGGACTGTTGTCGGGCCAGGGCGTCCGACTGCATGTAGTTGATGTCCGCCACGATCGTCCGCACCGCGGCCTGCACACGCAGCACGTCGGTGGAGCCGATCTGCGGGATGACCATCGTCCCCGCGATCCCCAGGATCGTGATGATGATCAGCAACTCGACGAGCGTGTACCCGTGCGGAGCGAGTGGACGGCGAGCGCAACGAACCATGCATGACTCCCTGCCGTCCGCCCCGACCGGTCTCAGCCGCCCGACTTGCCGCCTTCCGGCAGCTTGAGCGCGGGCATGTCCGTCACCTTGACGCTCACGCCCGCGTTGATCTTGGTCTCGATCTTGTCGAGCTTCATGTTCATCCGCCGGAGTTCCGCCAGCATCTGCTTGCGCTGCTCTCCCGCGCTGATCAGACCGGTCCCGTCCGTTCCACCCTCTTCACCGGACCCCGGCTGGGCCATCGCCGACGACGGACCCGTCCAGAGAGCCGGCGCCACGTGACGGTCCAGGAGCGTGATCGCCATCAGCACCGCGATGACGGTGAGAACGGCGTTCAGATACGACGATCGCCGCGCAGACGGGGCCGAAGAGTTGTGCTGGTCCATGGTCATCGGATCGGCCCGTTCCGCCCCCGGAATGAGTCCGTCCCGCCCCGGTTCGTCACGGACGCGGATAGGGATCATCGTTCACGTCGAACGCGCCGGCCCAGATCTCCCCCGTCGCCGGGTCGTACACCCAGCCGTGCGTCGTCTGATAACCCGGGTCCGGCCCGGTACCGATCGCCACGATCTTCGACGACGCGGCGCCCACCCACGCATTCACCGGCGCCTCTTTCAGGTATCCCGGCGCGACAAGCTCGCCCCAGGTACCGACTCCCGCCGTCACGTTGGGGAAGGCGTTGTTGTTCCGAACGTAGTACACCGACATCGCGCGCCGCACCGATTGCAGCTGATCGCGCGAAGCCGCCGCCGTCGCCTCGGACGTCGCCGACGCGAACTGCGGCACAACGAGCGCGGCGAGGATCCCCAGGATCAACACGACGATCAGGATTTCAACCAGGGTGAACGCGTGACGAATCGCAGGACGCATGCGGCCATCTCCCTGATCCCGTTCCATCGGACGGGCGCGTAACGGGCGTCCGGACCCTCCACTCGGAAAACCGGCCGGCCGCCGTTGGGCGACCGGCCGTGGAATGATCGTGCATCGCCGAACAGGGTTCGGCCCGATCGGTTACGGGGTCGTCGTGACCACGCCGTTCACCTCATCGAAGTACGAAGCGCTGATGGTGCGGGTCGCGGCGTCCCAGACCCAGCCGACGTTGGCCGTCGGGGTCGCGGCGATCGCCTCGCGCTGAGCGTTCGTGCCCGGGCAGGCCGGGTTGCGGGGAGCCGTCTTGATGTAGCCGTTGTTGATCAGGTCGACCCAGCCCGTGCCGAGCAGGTCGGGGTCCTGGCCGTTGTTACGGGCGGCGTAGAGCTCGATCTGGTTCTGCAGCGTGTCCATCTGCGTCAGCAGGTTGCCGCCCTGGGCGTCCTGCGTTGCGTTGGTGAACTGCGGGACCACGATCGCGGCGAGAATGCCGAGGATGACGACCACGATGAGAATTTCGACCAGCGTGAAGGCCTTGCGGACGCGAACCTGCATGAGAATCTCCTTAGAACACGGGACCACAAAATGTTCCTCGCCGCCCGGCAGGGGCTCCGGTCGGCCACTCCCAACCAATCGACCCGACGCCCTTTCCGGGCGCCGAACCGCAAAGGTCAACCTCGCGTGTTCGGCGAAGCGGACCTGGCACCGACGGGTCCTCCCCTGCAAGCCCCGTCGAACGTCGTTCGGCCGGTCCGCCCCAAGGGCCTTCGCCCGGGTGAACCCGCACCGGCGACGATCGCCGAGTCAGGTATCGACGCTGTGGAGGATGGGGTTGACCACACAGTCGGGGCGAACGCGGTCGCGACGGCAACCTGTAACGCCTGATGTGCCTGCGCGACCCGGGCAACGATCTGGGCTGCTTTGCCGGTCTGTTTGCGGACTCAGCAGGTCCGAGAGCGCCGGCCGCGCACGCAAAAACCCACGTCGGCCGGGCGGGCAGCCACGCCCACCCAAACACGCCGTGGGCTTTGTTCAGCGACCGCTGCCGAGAATCAGCGGAATCAGGTTATCGTTGGGCAGATTCAGAGCGCCGACCAGCGCGGCCGCGGCCGCGGCCTCGGCCGCCTCGGCCTTCATCGCGAGCTCGACGACACGGTCAACCTGCCGGGCCTCGAGCTGATTGCCGAACCGTTTGGCGGAGTCGGCGACCATGCCGAGGAGCGAGATCCGCTCCGCGCCCGAGGCGTTCAGCGCGCTGTCCATGATCGGCTTGCCGTCGATATGGGTGTTG
>CAZMPE010000145.1:4610-6557 GCA_964567955.1 uncultured Phycisphaeraceae bacterium
ACCTGCGCCCGCTTCTCACCGATCCGTGAAAGAACGTCGGCGATGTCGAGCTTCATCCCGCCCGACGCGGCGCCGAGCGACGCGATCAGGGGCAGCGTCGCGTCCGCCACCGAATAGACCGAGTTGCCGGAGATCGCCAGGTCACGCAGCACCGCGATGCAGCGCGTCTGGTAACCCCTCGCCTCGTCGCCGGTGATCGGCCCGCCCGAGGCGGCCTCGACCAGTTCACCCACCGCCGTGCTGATGACGCTCATGCTCAGGCCCTGCGGCCGGATCGAGACCGTGACATCGGATGCGAACTGCCGTCCGAGCTCCAGGTATCCGCGCGAGGACGTCAGCGCGAGGATCGGCGTCGCGAGCAGGCCCCGCACCGAACGCAGGTCCGCGATCATCGCGGCGGTCGCGTTCGAGGGCAGGCTGGACAACTGAACGACGACCACGTCGATGCCGGGCGTCTCGGCGATGGGGGCCTGGATATCGGACAGGGAACGCCCCTGGGGCAGAACGGTGTACCCGCCGCCTTCCAGCATGCGGCGCAGCTCTTGGTACTGCTCGGCGTCGGTGGTCACGACCACGGCGAACCGGTCCCGCGCGTCGCGGATAGCGCTCGCGAGGATCGGAACCACCCGCTCGGCCCCGTCGAAGCCCGCTGTCGGCTGGGCCGCGCCCAGCGCCAGCGCCGCCTCGTACTGCACGCGCCGATTCGGATAACGCAGGGCCTCCAGCAGCGGCTTCCGCCCGCCGCCGTCGCCCCACAACGACGAACCGCCCGCGACCTGCTCGATCGCCGCGATCGCGCGCCGGGCCAGCGGCGTGTCCTTATCGTCGAGCGCCCGACCCAGCACCGCCTGCGAGGCGCCGGCCCCCGCCGCCACCGCGTAATACATCGCGCTGCGCCGCGTCGCCGGGTAAGCCGGGTTCTGGTACTCCGCCGGCGAATCGATCTCGCGGGAGAAGTTCGACGACAGCCAAAGCGCCAGCGCGTCGCCGTTGCCGGACGGGCGCAGTTTCAGCGACCGCTCGGACAGGTCCATCGCCATCGCCTCGTGGAAGACCTCCGTCCGGATCGCCGTCATGTACAGCCCGATCTCGGGCTTGAAGGCCCACAGCAGCTGGTGCGCCTCGCCGGGGAAGCTCGTCAGCTCCGACTTCTCGTCGTAGTACCCCTCGCCCAGCGCCGTGTAGAGCGACGCCGCCAGGCTGGTTTCTCCCGACCATTCCAGCCGGTTCAGGGCCCGCCGGCACGCCGCCTTCACGGGCTCCGACGGCGACGATGACAGCAGATCGACCAGGAACGGGACCGAAGTCTTGTACTGGATCTGGCCCAGGATATTGACCACCGTCTCCTGCCCCGCGGCGTCCAGCTGGGACAAGGCGACGCACAGCGGAAGGATCGCCTGGCGACCCATATCCGCGAGCAACCGGCCGGCCTGGGCGGACAGTTCCGCGTCGTTCCGCTGCAGCAGCGCGGTCAGAAGCTGGGGCAGGGCGTACTCGCCCGCCGCGGCGAGCCGCTCGCGGCCCAGCAGCCTTTCACGCGCCGCCCCCTTGAGATGGGCGATGTTCTTGGTGATCTCCGCGGGATTGCGCACCAACTCCAGCTTGCCGCGCTCGTAAAGGCTGATCAGCCCCGCCGCGGTCTTCTCCAGCTCCGGGCTCTGCAGGGCCCGGACCACCGTGTTCTCGAAGCGGTCGATCTCGCCCGTGCTCTCGACGAGGGCGACGAAGCTCGTCGGCGCGATCCCCGCATCCAGCAACTGCTGGGCGTAGGCGTTGGCCACGTCGTAACGCCGGATAAGCGTGAAGTGGATGTAGTCCCGGAGGATCGGACCGAGCGTCGCCGACTGGGCGGCGGCCGGCTGTGCGTTCTGGGCGTGCGCGGGGCTGACCTGGAACATGGCAGCGCCGACGATCAGTGCGGCGACCGCACGACCCGGGCCCAGATCG
>CAZMPE010000146.1:0-6515 GCA_964567955.1 uncultured Phycisphaeraceae bacterium
CGGCGCGTTCGCCGATCGACCTGCCAAGGTGCTCCAGGCGCACGCGCTGGCCCGCCTCGAAGCACCGGTGCCCGATCAGCAGCGTCGCCCGGCCGGGACGCTCCGCCTCGAACTCGAACTCCGCCACCGGCCCGTGCGCCCAGCGGCAGCGTCCCAGCCTCTTCGCGGGGATCGGGGCGCTCCACGGCTCGAACCCGGAGATCGCACGCCACATCGGGAGTGCCGCGGCCACGAGCGCCGGCTCCGCAACTTCCGCAGGCGACACCGCCAGGTCGATCTTCCGCGCCAATCCCAGGCGGTCCGCCGTCCCTGTCCGGCGCATCGCCCCGACGGCCCTGTGGTACGACGACGTCATCGACCACTCGTTCTCCACCCACATCCGGCCCCACCGACCCATGTCCCGGCGCAGCCGCGCATCCCGGTACAACTCGTCGATCGCCGACGCGAGCGCGGCCGGGTCAACCGCCTCCGCGATTCGGCCGCTCACCCCGTCGAGGATCGCCTCCGGCACACCGCCCACCGGGTACCCGATGCTGGGCGTCCCGCACGCGGCGGCCTCGATGAACACCTGCCCGAATGCCTCCTCCAGGCTCGGCCCGATGAAGAGGTCCGCGCTGCTGTACAGCATGGCCAGCCGGCGCGGGTCCTTGATGTACCCCATCGCCCGCATCCCGGGGATCGGCGCCCCGTCCCCCGGCTTGATCCATCCCACGCACGTCACCAGCGTGTCGTCCAGCCCGAGCATCTCGAGCGCATCCGAAAGGTGACGCAGACCCTTCCGCTCATCCGCCAGCGACGACGACGACGACATGATGATGAACTTGTCCAGCGGCAGCCCGAGCATCTCGCGGCAGAATGCCTGGTTCCGTGGCCGCAGTTCGTCAAGCTCCAGACCGAACGTGATCCGGTCCGCACGCGCCGCCCGCACCGCCGAGGCACCGCGCGACAGCGCCTCCTCGACCCGGGCGAGCGACCACGCGCTGTTGGCCCACACCGACAGCCGCGCGGACTCGAGGGCCCGGCGCTTGCCCTCCCACGCCCCGCGGATCAGGTCCTGACGGAGTTCCGGGTACCCGCCCGGGCACGTGCACGCCGCGCTGCACCCGTCGAGGTACCGGCGGCATCCTCCCGTGTACGCGCACCGCCCCGTCAGGAGCCACTGATCGTGCATCACGAACGCCGTCTCGAACTCCGCCGCGATCCGCGCCGGCAGCGTGCCGTCCAGGTCCGCGCCGTGCAGGTTGCCCACGACCACAAGGTCCGGCCGGAACCCGCGCAGCGACCGCAGCACTTCCGCGCCGCTCACCCGCGTGCTCTCGCGCACCGGGTCCGTGGACATCGCGGCGAACGCCCGAACCTCGTGCCCCGCCGCGCTGAACGCCCCGGCCAGCCGCCGGTGCCCGATCCCCGCGCCGTACGAGAACCCCAGGTCGTTGAAGAACGCCACCCGCAGCTTCCGGCGATCGCCCCCCGCGTGCGACACCGGCGCGCGGCCCGTCCGCGCGAGGATCGCGTCGCGCACCCGCGGCAACTCCGCCCGGTAGCCCCCGACCACGTTCCCCGCCGTTTTCTGCTCCGGGTGCGCCCGGAAGAGCGCCAGCGGACGCCCGATCACGTGCAGGTTCGCCTTCTGCTCCGCGAACCGCGCCCACAGCTCGTAGTCCATGCTGTGATACAGCCCGACATCGAGCTTCCCGCCCGCCCGGTCCCACAGGTCGCGCGTGAACATCACCTCGGGCTGGTAGAAGAACTGCCCCTTGAGCCAGCAGTGCTCCAGATCGAGGATCTCGTCCAGGGGCAACTCGCCGTTCGGGCACGATGTCAAGTGCCGCTGCGACAACCGCCCGTCGCGGTAGATGCGGCACTCGCCCGCCACCATGTCCGCCCCGCTCGTGTGGAACGCCAGCGCCGCCGCCGCCAGCGCGCCCGGCGCCAGCATGTCGTCCGAGTTCAGCCACGTCAGGATCTCGCCCGTCGCCCGCGCAAACCCGCGGTTGATCGCGTCCGACTGGCCCTCGTCCTTCTCGCTCTCCACGTGCGCCAGCCGGTCCCGGTACCGGTCCAGCACCGCCAGCGTCTCGTCCGTCGATCCCCCGTCCATCACGATGTACTCGAGATTGGGGTACCCCTGGTTCAGCACCGACAGCACCGTCTGCTCGATGTACTTGCCCTGGTTGAACGAGGGAGTCACCACGGAGATCCGCGGCCAGGGGTGCCCGTTGGGCAGCGTCGTCGGCATCGGCTCCGCGCCCGCCTCCGGGGCATACGGCCACGACCCGCGGCAGCTCGCCAGCCGCGCCCCGTTCCGCCCGAGGATCTCCCGGCGCGCCTCGACCGTCAGGTCCTTCACCGGCGTGTAGTGCCGGTCGCGACGCAGGCACGGCGGCTTGGTGCTCACATACCGCGCCATCAGCGCCGAACGCACACGCGCGAAGCAGTCCTCCGACAGCCCGCGCCACCCGGTCCGCACCGCGCTCCGCGAGGTCACACGAAGCAGAATCGAGCCCGCAAACCGGCCCATCGCCGCGAAGCTCCCCTCCGCCACCCACTCGTCGACCGCGCACGCCACCCCGGGGATGCCCCCGTAGTCGTGGCACATCACCGGAGTCCCCACCGCCAGGTACCGGCGCAGGAACTCAAGATCCGCCCACACCCCCGGGTACCGGTGGTCGCCGTCCACGAACACCATCGACGGCGTGACCGGGATCTCGCGCGCAAACCGGCGCAGATCACCGTGGAACAGCAGGCAACGGTCCGTCAGCCCGGCATCGTCAATCGTCTTCGAACTCCGCCGAACGAACGCGGGGTCCACGTCCACGCCGAAGAACTGCGGCGGCCGATCCCCGCCCGCCGCCAGCGCGCCGCGCAGCTCCACCACCGCCGACCGGCCTCCGAAGACGCCGATCTCCAGGATCACCGACCCGGCGCAGAACCCCATCTCGTACAGCTTGTGGCTGTCGGCCGGGTCCTGCCACCCGGGAAGGTCCTTCGTCGCCTCGTACACGCCCCGGTGCTCATCGTTCACGAAGCCGTCACGCCCCGACCAGCTCGGCGCGTACTCGAAGCCCGGCCGATCCGGCACAACAACATCGGGCGCTTGAATCGCGTGCATCACGTCGGTATCCATCACTGCGCGCCGGACCGCACGGGCCCGGACGCTCATGTCCCTCGACCGGCCACCCCGCGGACTCACCCGCGCCCGGTCCCGTCCTTCTCCCACGGGAGCGTCATCGCGACGCCGATCCGCTGGCCCAGCTTCCGCCAGCGCGACGCCAGCAGATCGTTCAGCCGCCCGCGCAGCACCACGATCTCCGCCTCCTGCTGACGCGTCAGTTTCGTCACCACCCCGCGATCACCCTCCAGCCGCTCCAGCCGCAGCCGCAGATCGCCCGCCAGCCCCTGCACCCGGCTCAACTCGCCCACCAGGTCCGAGATCCGCTCGCGGAGCTGCGCCTCCTTCTGCCGGTGCTCGGCCGCCGACACCTCTTCGCGCTGGCGAAGCCGCGCCTCCGCCTGCTTCACCGCCGCCGCCGACGCCGCGACCTCCCTCGTCTTCTCCTGGACCTGCTGCTTCAGGGCGTTGATCTCGCTCTGCAGCGCGGCCTTCTCCTCCGCTCCGCGCGCCGCCGCCGCCCGGGCCTGCTCGAGCTGCTGACGGGTCGATCCCTCCTGTTTCAGTTGCTCGCGCGCCGCCCCGAGTTCGGTCCGCAGCGTCATCAACTCCGCGACCCGCTCCTCCAGCCGCTTCTCCATCGCCGACGCCCGGGCCCGCGTCTCGACCACCTGCTCGCGCGCGACCATCAGCGCCGCCGATTGCTGGTGACGCGCCGACGTCTGCTCCGCCAGAAGGGCCTCGAGCTGCGCCACCCGCTGACGCGCCTGCGCCAGGTCCTCGCGGAGCCGGCCCGCCCCCGTTTCCCCGAGCCCCGCCCACGGGCGCGAGTGACCGGACGCCGCAGCGCCCCCGTCCACCGCCGCGGTCAGAGATGCGTCCACCGACGATGCGACCGATCCGTTCTTCTCCGTCAAGTCCGACTCCCTCCAGTTGAGTTCACGCCGGGCCACCGACAGCTGCGCAAAACGCTCACGCGCCGACAACGCGCCCTCACGACCGATCCGGTTCAGCAGCACCGCGTCCGCCTGAAGCAGCCGCGTCGTCCGCGCCTTCACCCGCCCCGACTCCAGGTCCTCCACCGCCGACAACGCCGCGTCCACCGGAACATCCTTGATGCAGTACGACTCCGGAAGATGGCAGATCCACCCGCACCCCGCGCACGGAACGCCCACCGTCAACGAGATGCTCGGGTCGACCGCGGGCAGGAACCGCGGCCAGGTCCCGCCGCCGAAGACCGCCAGCACCGGGCGCCCCAGCGCCGCCGCCAGGTGCATCGGCCCCGTGTCCCGCCCGACATACCCGCGCGAGAGCGCCGTCAGACCGACAAGCACCTCCAGGGCACCGTCGCCCGACCCCGCCCACTCCACCGCCGCGCCCTCGCGGTCGCCCATCGCGCGGCGCACCGCCGCCATGGATTCCGCTTCCGCGGCGTTCCCGACCAGCAGAAACCACCGCTTGTGCCGGCGCGACCACTCCGCGAGCAACTCGCCCCAGCGCTCCGGACGCCAGTTCCGGACCGTCGTGTGACGCGAACTCCCGACGCACGCGATCCAGTACGAGCCCGGCTCCAGCCCGAGTCGGCGAAGCTCGATCTCCGCGGACCGCAGGTGCTCCGCGCGCGCCTCCAGCTTCGGATCCCCCAGCTTCATCGCTCGACCCAGCACCGCGCCCGTCAGCAGTTCGTTCTTCCGCAACTCCGGCGCGTCCTCCGCCGCGTCCACCGCGATCGTCGCCCGCAGCCCCGGGGCCGGCGCCGGCCCGAACCTCGGATCGCCGTACAGCCGACCCGTCATCGCGACGACCTTGGCCCGATCAAGCTCGCTCGCCAGCCGCTCCTCGAGCGCCGTCCACTGGAACGGCGCGACCAGCAGCAGGTCCGGATCGAACTCCCGCGCCCGCGCCGCCACCTCGTCAAAGTCCTTGTCATCGGGGCGCGCCTCGCCGTGGTACGCCCGCGTCGGCGCCTCGACCACCCGGGCGCCCGGCGCGATCGAGCCGATCAACGGCTCCACTAGCGGACGCACGATCAGCATCAGCTCGTGCCCCGCCTCCGTCAGCGCGCGGTACATCGGCTGCCGCAGAACGACGTCACCGATCGTGTCCGGATTGCTCGCCAGGATCCTCATCGCGGCCGGTCGCTGCCCCCACGCCCTCCGGACGCCGGCGCCCTCCGCGCGGACAAAACGGCCCCGGGAAGGGCATCATACCGCCCCGGGCCGTCCGATGCGTGGATGACCCCGCACAACCACCGCCCCTTCCGGCACCGCTTCGTACGCCATCTCGGGCCGCCAACGATCGCCGCGCGCCTCAACCTCGAGCGTCGTCACCGAGACCGTCCGCGCCTCGGTGCGACGCATCATCACGCTGATCTCCGGCCGCTCCGGCCACTCGTGCCGGTGGAACGCGTCCTGCAGCGCCGCCGTCGGGCCCGGGCCCGCCACCATCTCCTCGAACAGGTCCAGACGCGCCGCCACCCGCGCATCGCCCAGCCCCGAACTCACGAAGCACAACGGCCCCGGACCGTGACGCGCCACGCTCAGGTGCCGCCGGGCCCAGCGGACCTCCGCCACCAGCGCCACGCCCCGCCCTCCCCCGGGTCCGCCACCACCATCCGGAACGGCGCGAATCGCTCCAGCGATCGGGCGCTGACGCAACGCACGACCTCCGCACCGTCTCTCAGCCCGATCAACTCCGGGATCAGCGCTCCACGAGACAACAAGCCCTTGATCCCCAGCACGTCCACCGGCGGCGACGGCTGAAGGTTCAGAACGGCCAGCACCAGCCCGTGATCACCCGCCGCGATCCATGTCCCGCCCGCGTGCGTGTCCGTCGGCCACACCGCGCGCAACCCGCCGGCAAGCGTCCGCCACGCCGGCGGCGACGCCTCCGACCGCTCACGGTGCTCGTCGCGATTGCAGACAATCCGGAACCCGCGCCGGTCGCCAGTTCCGCATCCAGAGATGATCGACAGCGTGCACATGCTCGGTCACGAACGCGCCGACGGTTGGTGCGCCGTCGACGGCGCCAACCCGAACCCCGGAGACACCGCCACCCCGAACTCCGCCGCGATCGCACGAAGCATCGCGTGGTGGTGCACCGCATGGTGCGAGGCGAACGCCAGCTCGCGGCCCAGCGTCGACTCCAGGATCGCCTCCCGTCCGTCGGCGCCCACCATCACCCGCACGCACACACGGCGAGACAGGGCCGGCGGGTCCAGAACTCCCAGACGCCGACGCAGTTCCGCCATCGCATCGAGCGCCGCCCGACGCTCACGCTCCATCGGCACGTCCCGCTCGCGACGGTCGTAGTCGATCGGACGCTCCGCCGTACCCTCGTGCTCCACCGCCGCACGGAAGTGGTCCAGGATGTGCCGGATATGACGCCCGATCGTCCCACCGGG
>CAZMPE010000147.1:0-6496 GCA_964567955.1 uncultured Phycisphaeraceae bacterium
CATCCTGCGCGAAAGTGGGAATCGGCGGCAAAGTGCGCCTGTCCCGCCCGCGCCATCGCCCTCACGCCCGGTGGGAGGAGTCGGTCCATCGGGCCCGTCTTGCCTGTTTTTCGCCATCAGTTCCTCGCGAGGTCCGAGAACACAGGATTCCTGCCCTCACCGGCCACAGTGTATCGGCGCAACGCCCTCGTTTCTCCACTGTCCGGGCTGATCCGGACGCCACGAAGCGGATTGGCGCGCTGCTTATGGGCCATCGGGTGGAGGCGCGGGGGGCAGGGGCGCGCCGGTGAGGTCGAACCCCGGCCGAGCGATGCGCTCACCCGAGCGTGGCGCCCGCGTGTCACGCGGGCTATCGGCCCCGGTGAGCTTGCGCAGCAGCGACTGACGGGCCGCGTCGAACTCCTCGGGCGAGAGTTCGCCCCGGTCCCGCAACGCCCTCAACTCATCGAGCATCGTGCGCTCGGGATCGAAGCCGGTATCGCTCGAGACGGCCCGCTTGCGGAACCAGAGGAGACCGAGGCCGGCGGCCGCGACGAGGATGATGAGAATCCCGACCCAAAGAAAGTACGGCCCGATGGAGGACGGTGAGCCGGCGGCCTGCGCGAGGACGAGAATGGATGTGGGTCCGCTCATCGGTCGGGCGGCGGGCTAATGGCTGCTCGAGCCCATGGCCTGTCGGATCGGGACGATGATGTTCGGGATGACACGCGAG
Source organism: uncultured Phycisphaeraceae bacterium (assembly GCA_964567955.1). Taxonomy (GTDB): domain Bacteria; phylum Planctomycetota; class Phycisphaerae; order Phycisphaerales; family UBA1924; genus CAZMPE01. The sequence goes on from CAZMPE010000147.1 coordinate 713, forward strand.
TCCACGAGGTCCTCGCCAACCTCGGTCAATGCTTCGAGCACCGCGGGCAGATCCTTGATGTCCGACATCGGCCCGTACTTCCGAAGCGTGAGATAGACGCTCATCGGCTCGGCGGTCTCGCCGCCCTGCCGACCGTCGCGCGCGCCGTTGCGTGTCTTGACTTCGAAGTTGACCTCGACGTCTCCGAGGCGCCGGCCGTCACGCCCCGCGACATCCTTGAGAGCGATCCCGAACAGCGGCTGGCAGTCGATCGCCGTCGCCCCCGGCGTGTCCAGAAGCTTGGCGAGCGGCGAGCCCGCCACCAGCGCCTCGAAGACGATCTCATCGTGGTTGCGGTCGGCGCTCAGATCGAACCCGTAGAGCAACTCGAGGTAATCGACATCGAGGGACGAAATCCCCAGGAAGTAGGGCGCCACCTCGAGCAGGTGACGGTGCAGGGCGTATGCCTCGGCGAAACTCGCGGGGTTGACGTCGCCGGAACGGATGCTGCTGTTGCGGATGGCGAGCCAGCGGTGCGGCCCGCCCGAGGGCTCGGACTCCAGCGCAAGCTCGTCCCGGTACCGCCGGAACTGCGTCATCGACTGGAACTGCCGGCGAACCCGGTCGCACATGTCCAGGATCGTCTGGCGCTCACGCGGCAGATCGAGCTTCAGATTCAGCTTCTGGTTGACGTAATAGTCCGAGCAGATCGCCCGGTAGCTGCTGGACATGGGGTGCCTGCTCCTGTCGACCGCGGCAGTGTAGGATTGATCCCGGATCGGCGGGCCCCCGCGTGGGCGGCCGCGCCCGATCCCCACCTTCGGTCTTTCGAGGAGTTGCGGAACATGGCGAGTGCAATCGGCGGGCGGGTGACGCGGTCGTTCGTTCTGGTCACGGCGGTGCTCGTCGGCGCCCTGGCAGCGGGTTGCCGCACGGGCGGCGACGCCAAGGGGTGCGGCGGCTGCGGCGAGATGGCCGGCCCCAAGGTGACCGCCTCCGAGGGGGCCCCGACCTCGATCGCCACCATCAACTCGATGTGCCCGATCGGCGGGGACGAGTTCAACAACACGTCGCACGACGCCGAACTGTCCCGGAATCACAAGGGCAAGATGATCGGGTTCTGCTGCGAGGGGTGCGTCGTTCGGTTCGACGGGATGGATGAGGCGGGCAAGGACGGGATCCTCAAGCTCGCCGAGGCGAACAAGACCCGCTAAGCCCCCATCAGTCAAGAAGCCACGAGACCACAGCGTCGGTATCGACGAGGTCGGCGACCGCGCCGTGCGCGCCGGCGGCCTGCAACTGCTGGACGCTGAACTGTCCCGTCGCCACACCAAGCGACCGGCAGCCGCTGGCCGCCGCGCACCGGACATCCGACGGCGAATCGCCGATGATGGTGACGCTGTGGGGTTCGATCGGGCGGCCGTGGGTCTCGCGGTATCGGCGCATCCCGACCGGCGGAAGATGGTCGCGCGACGGCGGATCGTGGGGCGATTCGTCGCCCCAGACGCTGATCCGGAAGCGGCCGGGATCAACGCCGCAGGCGGACAGCTTCATCCGGCCCGTCTCCGCGAAGTTGCCCGTGAGCAGCCCGAGCGTCACTTCGGCGCGGCGTTCGAGTGCGTCGATGAGCCCCCCGACACCCGGCAGAGGCCTCCGGGTCGGCCCCGGCTCCGAGAGGGCGGTCGCGAGCTCACGCCCGTAGGCGCGACGCATCTCGGTTACGCGGTCGGGCGTGTGCGGCACGCCGCTGAGCTCAAACATCTCACGGATGATGAGCGGATCGATCCGCCCGCTGTACTCGATCCCTTCGTCGGTGAAGGCCGACCCGAAGAGTGACCGCCCGGCTGTGAGCAAGGCCCGGCGCCCGGCGCCATGAGTCCTGATCAGCGTCTGATCGATGTCGAAGAGGATGAGCTTTGGGATCATGGGGGTTCGTGTCAGCGTCGAATGGAGAATCCGGACTCCCCGGGCTCGGTGGGGGCCGGGGTGGCTCGTTCGGAGGAGATGTTCCCGAGCATGGCGGCCCGGAGCGATTCGAGGAAGCGGTCGACCTCGGCGGGGTCGCCCTGCACTTCGAGCCGGACATCGCCGCCGGGTTCGTTGCGGACCCAACCCGTCACCCGGAAGCCCCCGGCGACCGACCGGGCAGTGGCCCGGAATCCGACGCCCTGGACCCGCCCCGAGTAGACCGTGATTCGTCGTTCCATGGCGATCGGGAGAAGGTCGGGGTCCGCTGACGGACGGCACCGGGACCGGTAAGTTCGGCCTCTCGGAGAGTCCACGGGAGCGTAGGCGGACTTTTGGGGCGGATAGATTGATTCGACCCTGTCCTGTGCTAGTGTTAGGCAAGTTCGGAGGGATCGCTCGCCCACCTGGATCCTGGGATTCGGCCACGAACGCACCGTCGTTCACCGCCACCAAGCCCGTACGGATCAACCCTTTTTTCGAGCGATCGGGCCGAGACTTTGACTCCGCGGCACTCGCGCAGCGCGTGCCGGACATGTTCAGTCCATTCCGGGGCAAGTCGGCGCTCGATGGTTGTCAGATTTTCAGTCACGGATTTCGTATGGCGCCGGCTCGGGCGGGCGCGGTCGTTCCGACGTGGCGGTGGTTTGGCGTGCAGGACGCTTTAGGGTGTGGATCGGCGGCCGCCGGGGTCGCCCGTTGCGCTTGAATCTGGTCGCATGACGCGAGGATCGCCAACTCAGATCGATGACAAAGAACGCGTCCGCGACGCGGCGGACATCGTGCGCGTGGTGGGCGAGCACGTGGCGCTGAAGGCCAAGGGGCGCGAGTTCGTCGGGCTGTGCCCCTTCCACGACGACCACCGGCCCTCGATGAACGTCGTCCCGTCGAAGCAGATCTTCCACTGCTTTGTCTGCGGAGCCGGCGGTGACGTCTTCAGCTTCGTCCAGAAGTACCACAAGATGGAGTTCCGCGAGGCCCTGGAGTACCTGGCCGAGCGCGGCAACATCACGCTGACGCGCTCGACCCGCGACACCGGCACTTCGGAGGGCGGCACGCCGGAGGCCACCCGCGCGGATCTCATCCGGGCCAACGCCTCCGCCAACGACTTCTTCCGGACCATTCTCCGGCACGCCGAGCACGGGCGCGTCGGTCGGGATCTGATCGCGGCGCGCGGCATCTCGCCCGAAATGGCGGACGCCTTCCAGATCGGCCTGAGCCCCGACCGCTGGGACGGGCTGCTGCTCACGCTCCGCCGGCAGGGGGTGGACGCCGCGGCGTTCATCGCGGCGGGCCTGCTCAAGCGTCGCGAAGGAGACGAGGGCGGCCTGTACGACTCGTTCCGCGGGCGGCTGATGTTCCCGATCCACGACCAGATCGGGCGTGTCGTCGCGTTCGGGGCGCGCAAGATCCGCGAGGAGGACGAGCCCAAGTACCTCAACTCGCCCGAGACGCGCGCGTTCGAGAAATCCGCGACCCTCTACGGCCTGCACCAGGCGCACAAGGCGATCCAGCGCGAGCGCCTGGCGGTGGTCACCGAGGGCTACACCGACACGATCGCCTGCCACCAGGCGGGGCTGGGCAATGCCGTGGCGACGCTGGGCACCGCGCTCACGCCGCGCCACGCGGCGCGCCTGAGGCTGCTCTGCGACACCGTCGTGCTGCTGTTCGACGGCGACACGGCGGGGCAGAAGGCGGCCGATCGCGCCGTGGAGGTCTTCATCGCCGAGGAACTCGACGTCAAGATCGCGACGCTCGGCGGATGGACGGACGCGAAGGACCCGGACGAACTGCTCAAGCGGCCGGATGGTCTCGCGACGCTCCGGCGCGCCATCGACGGCGCCGCCGACCTGCTGGCCTACCGCTACGCCCGCAAGCGCGAGTCGCTCGGCGACGCCGGACCCGCGGCCCTCAACCGCATCGTCGAGGAGGAAATCCAGCGGCTCGTCGAACTCGGCCTCAACGAGTTGCGGCCCCTGCGCCGGCGCTTCATCGTGCGCCAACTCGCCGCGATCGCCGAGATGGACGAGGGAACAATCGAGCGCAGCATCCCCGCGGGCCGGCGCGGCGTGAGGACCACGGTGGACCTGGGTCCCGCCCGGGAGGCCGGACGCGGGCACGAGCGGCCCCGTTGCGAGCACCTGCTCGGGTGCCTGCTCTGCGAGCCCGCCATGTGGCCGACGCTGTCGGAGGCGGAACGATCGCTCGTCGGGCCGGCGCGGTTCGCAGAGCCGTCGATGCGCCGGATCGCCGAGGAACTCGCCGCCCTGGTCGAGTCCGGTGAGGCGTGCGATCTTCGGGCCGTTCTGGCGCGGCTGGACGACGACGTGGACTCCAAGGCCGAGGCGGTGGCGCTGGCCGAGCACATGGAGGCCGTGCGCCGCAGCGGCGCCAAACTTCAGGAACACTGGAGCGAGTGCGTGCGGTATGAGTTGCTGGACGAAGAGAAGGCCCGGGCGAACCAGTCGCCCCCGGCCGCCGACCGGCTGCGGGCCCTGAGGCTCAGGGCTTCCGAACAGGGCGGGGATCGACGTGTCATGCCGCGGCCCTACCGGGCCGTCTAGGCGGGAATCGGAGCGGCGGCGTCCGGACGATCGGGCGTCGCGTGGAAGTCGACGGGTCGGGACGCTTCCGAGGGGAAGCCGGGTCAGGAGAACACCGTGATCATCGAGTTGCATCCAGCCGTGTCGGACCTTTTCGAACTCGGTCGCAAGCGCGGCTGGCTGAGCTACGAGGAACTGAACAACACGCTCCCGGACGAGATGGTCGAGCCCGACCGCCTCGACGAGCTTCTGGCGATGATCGATCGCATGGGCATCGAGCTGGTCGATGAGCTCGAGTACCGCGGGCGGATGTTCCGTGAGACGCTCAAGCACGGCGAGGGTGCGAAGAAGGAGACGGGCGTGCTGGCCCGTCCGTTCCGCGCGATGAGCGTCGCGGGCGGCGAGCGCACGGACGAGGCCGCGAAGCTGACGCGCCATATGACCGGTTCGACGCGCCCGCCCGCGGATCAGGCGGAGGCGGACGTCGCCGAAGCGGAGGCGATGGATCCGCAGACGCTGCAGCGGGATCTCGACGAGGCGGTGGCGGCCGACGAGCACGCGGGCAAGCGAATCGACGACCCGGTGCGGATGTACCTGACGCAGATGGGGACCATCCCGCTGCTGACGCGTGAGGAGGAGATCCGGCTCGCGAAGAAGATCGAGACGACGCGCATGATCTTCCGCCGCCGGTGCCTCGAGAGCGACTACATCGTCAAGCAGGCCGTGGACACGCTGAAGCTGGTGCACTCGGGCGAACTGCCCTTCGATCGGACCATGCGCATCAGCACGGCCGAGACCAACGCCAAGGAGAAGATCGCCAAGCGCATCCCCGGCAATCTGGCGACGATCGAGCGCCTGCTGGAGCACAACGAGCGCGACTGGAGGGCGATGGAGGAGGCTCAGGGCGCGAAGGAGGAGGACGCCCGGCGCGCCCTGGCCGAACGGATCGCGGCGCGACGCCGGCGCATGGCGACGCTCACCGAGGAGTTGTGCCTGCGCACCGGGCGGATCATCCCCCTCATGCGCAAGCTGCGCAGCATCAACAAGAAGATCACCGAGTTGCTCAACGAGCTGCGCAAGGCGGAGAAGTTTCCCCGCAAGTACGACGCCGAGGACCTCGACGTCATGCGCGAAGAGATCACCGGCCTTCGGGCGCTCGTGCTGGAGGAGCCCGAGGACCTGCAGCGCCGGGTCAAGAGCCTGGGGACGGTCTTCTGGGAGTACGAGCAGGCGAAGCGCGACCTCTCGGGCGGCAACCTCCGCCTCGTCGTCTCGATCGCCAAGAAGTACCGCAACC
>CAZMPE010000148.1:0-2450 GCA_964567955.1 uncultured Phycisphaeraceae bacterium
CGCGGGGCTCGACCGCGGCGTCCTCGCCGTCCTGTGCGAGGCGTACACGAAGGACCCGGGCCGTCCCTCGCCCGAGATCATGCGGTTCCACCCGCGCCTCGCCCCCATCAAGGCGGCGGTCTTCCCGCTCGTGAACAAGGAGGGGATGCCGGAGATCGCGGAGAAACTGCACGCCGACCTGTCGGCGCGTTTCGGACGCGACGGGTTCATCGAGACCGACGCCAAGCAGTCGATCGGCAAGCGCTACGCCCGCATGGACGAGGCCGGCTGCCCGTTCTGCTTCACCATCGACGGCGACACGCTCAAGGACCAGACGGTGACCGTCCGCGACCGCGACACCGGCGCGCAGCAGCGCATCGCGCTCGACACGGTCGTCGGTTATGTGGCCGAGCGGCTTGCCACCTGAAAAAAGAGAAAGGCCCCGGCCGGCGCCGGGGCCTCCCGTCAACGGACTCGTCCGTCACACGGAGGAGGATGAGTCAGCGGCGACGGCGGCCCGCGACGAGGCCGCTCAGCGCCAGGAGTGCCAGCGGGGCGGGCGCGGGAACGATCTGTCCGCGGATCTCGCCGCCGGGCAGGATCTGCGAGTGCACGTTGATGTAGGTCAGGCCGCCGATCATCCCGGTGATCTGCGCGGCGGTCAGAACGCCGTTGCCCGTGATCGTGCCGGCGGTCCCGCCCGTTACGTTCAGGCCGACGATGACCCCCGCGTTCGCGCCGACCGGGGCCAGCCCGTGGATGTGCGCGGCGGTGACCGCGGCGAGCAGACCCGAATAGGACCCGCTGACCGAGACGGCGCCCGTCACATCGTCCAGCGTCACCGTCGCGTTGCCGATTCCCGGCGAGGCGTTCGGCGGTACTTCCTGCAGCCCGTCCAACGAAAAGTTGAATATGTGCACGGGGCGGGCCTGCGCCGCCGAGGCCGCGAGCGCCGCCGCCACGCCCATCGCGATCATTCCGGTTCTCATGGATGTCTCTCCTTCTTGTGATGAAGTCTGACGAATGACGGACACCGTTCCCCTCAGGACGAAGCGCCGCCACCGTCCCATGTCCGCGGCACACGGGTTCATTGCACAAGAAGCACCCGCAGGCGACATTCCGAATGCCTTTGCGTGTTCGCACTCTGGCAGGGTGCCGCGCCGGCCAGCGCCCTCTCAGGGCTTGTCCGAAGAACTCCTTTGTTGCGCGGCCCGCGCGATGCGTTCCGCGACACTTGTTGTTTCGGAGATTGTGATCGTGCCGTCGGTGGAGCAACTGGCCAGCGCCGTTCCATCGGGGCTGAACATCAGGTTCCAGACCGAGTCCTTGTGCGGCCGGAGCGTCAGGACGACTTCACCCGTCCGGGTGTCCAGCAAGGGGCAATGGGAGGATGCGCCGACCACGCGCGAGCCATCGGGGCTGAACGCGACTCGGTAGACCGCTGAGTCCGTGACACGCGTCGACCAGAGCCGCCGCCCGGTGGCGGCCTCCCAGAGCATCACGGCGCCGTCGCTCGCGCCGGTCGCCAGGAGCGTGCCGTCCGCGCTGAACGCGCAGGCCTGCACCGGCCCTTCATGGCCCTTCAGCACGTGAAGCTCGGCGCCGCCGGGCACCTCCCACACGTGCACGGTTCGATCGCCGAGTGCCGCGGCGAGCCGCGAGCCCGACGGATCGAACGCCAGGCACGTCGCGCTCGCGCCGAGGTTGTCGAACGTACGTACGGGTGACCCGTCCGGAGTCGTGACCACGATGGACTTGTTGCGCGGCGCCGCGGCGATGAGCGTCCCGTTCGGGCCGACGGCGACGTTGTAGACGCCGGTGTCGTACGTGATCGTGTGCGCGAGGGCTCCGGTGCCGGGGTCCCAGATCTTGACCGTCTTGTCCCATGAGCACGAGGCGAGTGTCCCGCCGTCGGCGCTGAGCGCGACGATGTTCGTCGATGAATCCGGATGCGCGGTCCAGCGACGGGTCAGCGATACGTCTGACGCGCTCCACACCGCCATCGAACCGTCGTACGCGCCGGTGTAGATCCGGCGGCCGTCGGGGCTCCAGATCGTGGCGTAACAGGCATGCGAGTCTTTGCGGCCGATATCTCCATAGTCGCTGTACCGCGCGTCCCACACCCGCAGTTCCCGATCGATCCCCGCGGAGATCATCCTGCCGCCGTCCGGGCTGATCGCCAGTGTCCACGGACCGGCCGTGTGGGCGCGCAGCTGGCTGATCGGTTTCCAGGTCGCGGCGTCCCAGATCCGCAGCAGCCCGTCGTGCGACGCGGTGACCAGCCGAGCCCCATCGGGCGTGAAGTGCGCCGACGTCACCCACCCCTCATGACGCAGTGTCCCGACCAGCTCTCCCGAACTCGCGTTCCAGACCCGCGCCGTCCGGTCCTTGGACCCGGCGACCAACAGGCGGCCATCGGGGCTGAATGCGATGCAGTTGAGCGCGTTGTAGATGCCCTCGTCCGGGACCGG
>CAZMPE010000148.1:2460-6493 GCA_964567955.1 uncultured Phycisphaeraceae bacterium
TCCAACTCGAACAGGCGACTCGCGTGCCGTCGGGGCTCCAGCGGATCATGCTGACGGGCTTGTCCCCAGCGGAGAACGAGGCGAGTTCGACCCCGGTCTCGGGATCCCACAACTTAATCGTGCCGATGACGATCGTCTCACCGCTCGAGTTCTTCTCCATGCGGTAGTTGCACGAGGCCGCGCGCTTCCCGTCGGGGCTGAACGCGACCCCGGTCACCGGTGTGTCGAAACCCTTGAACTCGGAGACGAGCGCCCCCGAGTGTGCATCCCACACCTTGGCGAGCCGGTCCCTCCCGCTCGTGGCCAGATGAGTGCCGTCGGGCGAGAACGTCACACGGAACGCCTCGCCGACATGCGCCGTCATCCGAAGTTGCTCCGCGCCCGTCGCGGCGTCGCGCACGACAACCGTCCCGCTCTCGCACGCCGCGGCCACGCGCAGACCGTCGGGGCTGTACGAAACTTCAAGGATCGTGGCGTCGAGCGGGTCCCCGAGTGTTCCCAGGCTCTGATCGCACTGGGCGCGAAGGTACCGCCACTCCCATCCCCGGTGTTCCGCAGGCGCAGCCTCCAGCCACCGCAGCGCCGCCCGCGTGTCGTTGAGGCGCAGCGAACCGTCCGCCGCGCCGATGTGGGCGAGATAGGACCGATACGAACCGTCATCAGCCGGCTGCGCCGGCGCTGGGTGGGCCAACGCGAGGATGACGAGAGCGGGCAGAAATGCAAGGTGAGTCCGCATGAAGAGTTCTCCGGTCAAGACACCCCGTCGGGGGCCGGGTCTCGCGGGTCGGGCTGCAAGGGTCACTTCTCGAGCACGGTCTTGAGCTTGTCGAGCACGTTTCCCCAGGCCTCACGGAGCTCGTCGGCTTCCGCCCGCGTCTGGATGCGGTCGTGGGCGACCATCACCGTGCACTTGCCCGGCGATTTCGGCGGAAAGGTCACCTCGACCACGGTCCCCGGCGTGTGCTTCGGGTTCTCCCAGGTGAACCTGATCGCCTTGCCGGGACGGATCTTCTTGAACTCGCCGGTATCGCCGCCGCCGGTCGTGTACCGCGCACTTTCTTTGAACTGGAAAGCGGACTTGTTCGAGAACCAGCGGTCCCACTGCTTCGGCGCGGACCACGCCGCGAAAGCCGCGTCGGCGTCGACATTCACCGACTTTGTCGCGCAGATCATGTACCCCTTGGGCCGCCCGTCCTTCTCGAGGACGTTGCGCGCTCCTTCGTACTCGACGATCAACGTCGAGGACATCCAGGGGTCCAGCTTGTGCTTCGTGTGCAGCAGATTCCCGATCTCGCGCCGGCCCTTGTCCGGACCGCCGAACTCGTCGAGCGCCTTGAACCACTGGTCCCACGTCTTGCCGGTCCGCTCCTTGATCTCGGCGTCCGTCAGCGGATGCGCGGCCTTTGTTTTCACGGGCATGGTCCGTCTCCTTCCAGGCTGTTCGCCCCGGCCGTTGCCGGGTCCCCGTCACGCCGGGGCCCCGTCCGGGCCTGTTGCATCAAGAGGTCGAAGTACTCGCGCAACTGCGCGACGGATTCGTCGAACGGTTGGAGGTTCCCGGCGGCCCGTGACTGCATCAGGCCGCCCTCCATCACGGTCAGGATGAACCCGGCAAGGTGTCCGCGGTCCACCGACGCCGGCAGCCGGTCTCCCGCCGCGTCGAGCCAGCCACGAACGGCCGTCACCCAGTTCCGGAAGTTACGGTCGATCAACCCGCGAGCCGGGGCATTGTCATCGCCGACCTCGAGGGCGAGATTGCCGATCGGGCACCCCATCTTGCAGTGCATGATCTTCATGCCCTCGCGATAGAGGGCGAGAAGGGCAAAGACCCGCTCGATGGGGTCCGTTGCCGCGGCCTCGGCCGGGCCGATGACCTGCGGATGAAGTTCCACGAGACAGTACTCGAGGACACCGAGCAGCAGAGCATCCTTGCTGGGGAAGTAGTGGTACAGGCTGCCGCTGTTGACGTCGGCCTCGCGCAGGATCGTGGCGATCCCCGTCGCGTGGTAGCCCTGCTCGTGGAACAGGCGGAACGCGGTCTCGAGGATTCGCCTTTTCGTATCGTGCGGTGCGATCTGGAGTCTCCTGATTGAACGATCAATCAACCAGATTTCGACCGGCTTGTCAAGGGGATTCGTCGCGATGCAAGCAGGAGAGTCGGAAGTCGGCATGAAACCGACAAAGACCAGCATCGCAAAGGGTTAGGCGGCAGGCCGCGAGAATCCCCGGCATCGGGGTAACAAGGGCCTTGAACGGGCGTAGATGAAGGTGCCGGCACGCTCGGGTACGGGATGTCTACGCTTTCGAGTCCGCGCCGCGCATGGCCACGCTTTCCGCAACTCGGGGGCTCGAAACCCGAACGAGGCACCGGCGGGGGCTGTGAACTGGTTCCCCTCGGCCGGCGGAGGCAATGCTCGTGTGGAAACTGCTGCTCGGAATCTTCGTGATCCTGACCCTGCTTTGCGGGGGGTCCGGGTACTTCCTGACCTCAACGGAAAAGGGCAAGGCGCTGGTCGCCCAGTTTGCACCTCAGGAGAAGATCGTCGAAGTGCGGTTGGAGCCGCTGGAGCGGGGTGACCTGGTCCGGCTGGTCAGCGCGCCCGGGATCATCGAGCCCAAGACCAAGGTCCGGATCAGCGCCCAGGTCTCGGCGAAGATCATCGCCCTGCCGTTCCAGGCGGGGGCCGCCGTCAAGAAAGGGGACGTCCTGGTCCGGCTCGACGCCGACGAATACCTGGCGGCGCTGGAGTCGGCGCGGGCCAACCTGCGCGGCGAGGAAGCCCGACTCGAAGGGATGAAGGCGGACTTGGCCGAATCGCGGGCCGAGCGCGACCGTGTGCGCGAGCTCTTCGACACGAAGGACGTGAGCCAGGCGGAGCTCGACTCCGCCGAGGCCCGCTTCCTGCGCGCCGAGGCCAACGTCAAGGCCGCCGAGCACGGAATCGAGTCGGCGAAGTTCAACATCGTCCGGGCTCAGAAGAACCTGGACCTGACCACCATCACCTCTCCGATGGACGGCACTGTCACCAAACTGAACTCCGAAGTCGGCGAGCAGGTGCTGGGCACCTTCAACAACGAGGGCTCGCTGATCATGGAGATCGCGGACCTTCGGGTGATGCTGGTCAAAGCCCGGATCGACGAGTCGAACATCGAGCCGGTGAAGCCCGGGCAGCGCGCCCGCGTCTTCATCAACGCCTACCCCGACCGGCCGTTCACGGGGACGGTGGACAAGGTGCAGCTCCACCGCCAGCTCGACCGGGACGGGACCGGGTATGTTGAGGCGGAGATCCTGCTGGAGCTGCCCGAGGGCGAGGTCCTGCGCACCGGGCTCAACGCCAACGTCGAGGTTGAGGTCGAGACCTTCACGGACGTGCTCAAGCTGCCCAGCCAGGCCGTCCTCGACCGGCGCGTCGACGAACTGCCGAAGGATCTCGTGCAATCGAACTCCCTTGTGAACAAGGACAAGGTCTTTGCGCGGGTCGTCTACATGATCAAGGACGGCAAGGCCGTTCCCGTCCCGGTGGACATCGGGTCGAGCGACCTGACACACACCATCATCGTCGCGGGCCTCAACGAGGGCGACAGCGTCATCACCGGCCCGTACAAGGTGCTCGTCGAGCTCAAGAAGGACCAGAAGGTCGCGGAAGAAGGCACGCTCAAGGACGACAAGACGAAGGAAAAGGACTCCGTCGCGGCGTCCGAGACCGGCAACGGCAAGACCTGACCGCGCGGTTTCTCTCCGAGCGGCGGCGGGCCCTTCCATCGCGATCGTGTTCCACCCATGACTATCGTCGTCAAGAAACTCGAGAAGGTGTACCGGATGGGCGCGGAGCGTGTGCACGCGCTCCGCGGCATCGACCTGACCATCGGGCGCAACGAGTTCGTGGCGATCATGGGGGCGTCGGGCTCGGGCAAAAGCACGCTGATGAACATCCTCGGCTGCCTCGACCGCCCGACCGGCGGCGTGTACGAACTCAACGGCCAGCCGACGCACAAGATGGGGGCGGCCCAGCTGGCGGGCATCCGCAACCGC
>CAZMPE010000149.1:0-6487 GCA_964567955.1 uncultured Phycisphaeraceae bacterium
GTCCGGTCCGTCTCGCGCGCCGTCACCCGCCACCGCGTCACCGAAGGCCGACCCCGCTCACGGTCCACAACCTGCACCGGCCGGTTCTCAATGTCCGCGCGAAGCGGCAGATCGATCTCGCCCCCGTCCCCGTCCACCAGCCCGTCCACCAGCGCGATGTACGCCTTCTCCACCGTCCGCCCCTCGAACTGCCGCGAGAGTTCGCGCTGCGCCCCCGCGTCCAGCCCGAACACGAGCAAACCCGATGTCTCCATGTCCAGCCGGTGCACCACCAGCGGCCCCGTCGCCGACGGGTACATCGCCGCCACCCGCGCCGCCGCGCAGCGCCTCTTTTCCGGCCCTTTCCCCGGCACCGACAGCATCCCCGCGGGCTTGTCGATCACCGCCACCCGCGCGTCGGCGTACACGATGCTCAGGAGCGATCCGCTCATTCCACCCGCGCTACGATGGGGTCAATCCGCATAAAGGACAGAACGCATGACCAAGGCCGCCGTCATCCTACTCGCCGCCTCCGCAGCCGCCGCCCAGCCCGGCCATGATCCGACGGCCCCGCCCCTCGACTACCGCACACTCGAGGCCCCCTTCCTCACCGGACACGTCCAGCTCACCTCGCGCGACCAGTTCGTCAAGGCGGGCGAAGCCTACTTCAGCCCCGGCGACGATTGGATTATCTTCCAGGCCGTCCCCGTCCCCGAGGCCGGCCGCGCCCCCGACGACTTCTACTCCATGTATGTCGCCAAGGTCACCCGAGACGCCGACAACGCCGTCTCGGGAATCGAGAAGCCCATCCTCGTCAGCCCCCCCGGCTCGTGGAACTCCTGCGGCTGGTTCCACCCCAAAGTCCCCGGCACCATCCTCTTTGGTTCCACCATCAAGCCCCCCTCCACCGAGCAGAAGAGCGGCTTCCAGGTCGGCACCCGCAAGTACGTCTGGCTCTTCCCGGAAGAGACCGACATCGTCATGACCGTCGTTCCCGAGATCTTCACGGACATCGCCGGCAAGCCCTTCCCCCTCGGTGCCGAGGACGAGGCCCGCGCACTCGTCCCCGTCTTCGAACTCCCCGACTACCAGGCCGAGTGCGCTCTCTCACGCGACGGCCGTTTCCTCGTCTACGCCACCGTCCGACCCGAGCGCACCGACGGCCGCCCCGACGCCGACATCTGGATCTACGACATCAATACGAAGAAGCACCACCCGATCATCGTCACCGACGGATACGACGGCGGACCCTTTTTCTCCCCGGACGGCAAGCGCATCTGCTACCGCTCCGACCGCAAACTCAACGACGAACTCCAGCTCTTCGTCGCCGACCTCCGCTTCGAAGACGGCGTCCCCGTCGGCATCGAACACGAGCACCAGCTCACGTTCAACGACGCCGTCAACTGGGCCCCCTTCTGGCACCCCTCCGGCAAGTTTCTCGTCTACGGCACCAGCCAGATCGGCCACTTCAACTACGAGGTCTTCGCCGTCGAGACCGACACGTCCGGAGCCGTCGACCGGGTTCTCCGCCGCGTCACCTTCGCCGACGGCGCCGATGTCCTCCCCGTCTTCAGCAACGACGGGCGCACCATGATGTGGACGTGCCAGCGCGGCCCCATGGTCGAGGGCGAGCAGAAGCCCTCCAGCCAGCTCTGGGCCGCCCGTGTCCAGTTGGCCCCCTCCGGCCCCGGATTCTCCCGCGAGACGCCCGCCCCGTCCGGAAAGTAACCCCCCGCGCCGCGATACAGTGTCGTCATGGATGCGCCGGACGATTTCGGCCTCTCGCCCGCGGCGACACTCGCCCGCGTGGCGGACCGAACCCTCCCCGCCGAGTTCGGCGCGTTCTGGAAGAACTGGAACACCGCCGTCCGCGCCCTCCAGCCACGCCTGATTCCTCGCCAGGACCCCGACCCGACCGACCAGACAGCCACGCACGAGTTCGAGAGCATCCGGCACGTCCGCATCGGCTGCACCCTCATCCGGCCGCGCCCCGGACCCGCCGCCGCCGGGCTCGTCACCACCCACGGCTACGAGAATGTCCCGACGCTCGCTGAAGACGCCGCACGCTGGCGGCCGATCGCCGACCGCGGCGTCGCGGTCCTCTGCCTGCGGGTCCGCGGCTACCCCGGCTCACGCACCGATGTCCCGGACTGGCCGGGGCCCGGCGCCGGTTGGATGACCCGCGGGCTGGAGGCCCCGATCTCCAAGGACGGCCTCGGCGTCGAATGGTCCTTCTCATTCGCCGTCGCGGATGTCGTCGCCGCGTGCCGCGCACTCCGCGCCCACCTCGCCTCGCTCGCCGGCGCCGGGACGCGCCCAGTCCCGCTCTTCCTCCACGGCGAATCGCTCGGCGGCGCGCTCGCCGTCGTCGCCGGAGCCCAACTCACCGAACGCTCCGAACTCGACCGCCTCGCCGTCGCGCTCCCCACGCTCGGCGACTGGACCTGGCGACTCGAGCACGCCAACCCGCGCGCCGGGGGCGCCGGCGCCCACCTCGCGCGCTACATGCTCGACCACTCGCGCCGCGCCGACGGAGTCGCCGCCGTGCTCCGGCTCTTCGACGCCGCGCTCCACGCGCGCCGCATCTTCTGCCCCACGCTCGCCAAGCTCGCGCTCCGCGACGACGTCGTCCCCGCGCCCGCCGCCGCCGCGGTCTACAACGCCCTGAACTCCGACCCCGGCGCCAAGTGGCGCTTCATCACCGCCTACGGACACTTCGACGGCGGCCTCGCCGACCTGCGCCGGCACGCGATGTTCGAACGCGCGCTCGCCGACTTCCTCGACCCCGCCCGCTCCCCCATCGAGTCGATGCGCCCGTGGGAGACCGATTCCCCCGCGCCCCGCGCCGCCCCCACCCGCTTCGCGCCCGTCGACGCCGACGCCGCGCTCATCGAGGCCTACGCCGCCGCCGGCCGCACGCTCGACGACCTCCCCTACACCTCCGACCTCGACCGCATTGTCGCGCACGCCGGCGGCGCGCCGCGCGATGTCCTCCACCGCCTGCACAACCTCCGCAAGGCCGGCCGCCTCCCGCGCCTCGGACGAGCCCCCACGCCGCCACCGCTCATCGACAAATCCGACGAACAGGTCCTCGTCTCCCTCGTGACCCGCGCCATCGGCGGGCTCGGCCAGCGCGACCGGCTCCCGCTCACCCCGGAGTTCGACACCATCGTCGAGGCCTTCAACACCCGCACGGGCAAAAACCTCGACCCCCACGCCGTCTGGCGCCTGGTCGCTAGACTGGCCAAGTAGATCAACCCGTCATGACACAGGCCATCCGCTCCCTGCTCGCCGGACTCATCGACTACGCGGGCGTCTTCCCCCCCGCGAAGCTCGCGATGCAGCCCGCCGTCGAGGCCTACGCCCGCTCCCGCATGGGCGCCTACGAGTGGATGCTCGGCCGGTTCGTCTGCGCCGCCACCCGCCTCGAAGAGCTCAGCGCCGCCGGCGCCAGCCTTATGCCCGGCACACACGCCACCAGCGGGTACCGCGAGCACGCCGACACACTCGAACCCTGGCGCGTCACCGTCGTCGTCGACGGCACGCTCGATGACGCCCTCCGCGCCGTTGAACAGTTCAACCGCAGGCACTCCGCCGAGGACCGCGGCCTCGCCCTCGCCGACGCCGTCGAACTCAAGGTCGCCGACACCAACACCATCGACGCCGCGCTCGACGCCATCCCCGACGACATCTACCCCTTCTTCGAGCTCCCCGTCGCGCAGGACTGCCGCGGCCTCATCGCCGCGCTCTCCGGCACCGCCTCCGCCGCGAAGATCCGCACCGGGGGGGTCACCGCCGACGCCTTCCCCACCGCCGCCCAGGTCGCCGCCTTCATCGGCGCCTGCGCCGCCGCGGACGTCCCCTTCAAGGCCACCGCCGGCCTCCACCACCCCGTCCGCGCCGAGTACCCGCTCACCTACGAGCCCGGATGCCCGCGCGCCGTCATGCACGGTTTCCTCAACGTCTTCCTCGCCGCAGCGTTCGTCCGCATGACCCGCGCCGACGAGAGCGCGGCGGTCGCGATCCTCGAGACGCACGACCCCGTCGAGTTCCACTTCACCGAGGCCGGCGTGCGCTGGCGCGACCGCTTCCTCGAGCCCGCCCAACTCGCCCACGCCCGCGAGGCCTTCGCCCTCTCGTACGGATCGTGCTCCTTCGATGATCCCGTCGACGACCTCAAGAAACTCGGGCTCCTCTGATCACCGCGTGGCCCTCTGGATCGCCTGCAGGCTCCGAATCGTCTCGCACACCGCCAGCAGCGTCGTCGCCGTCGCGTCCACCCGCATCCGCTGGTCCCACAGCGCGCCGCGCACGCCCCAGCGCGCCCGCTCCGGCCGCGCGTACATATGACCCTCCGCGTCCCCCGCCGTGAGCTGGCGCAGGAACCGCAGCCCCTCGAGCAGACGCCCGACCTCCGCCGCCACCTCGCCCGGCTCCGTCAGACGGTCGTCGCCGAGCATCCGGCCGTGAAAGGCCAGCGGGCGCGCCGACTGCGCCGTCGGCATCGGGTTCCGCGTCGTGTTGAAGACGATCCCGCCCGCCAGGTCCCGCGCCTCGGGCGCCAGCACGTCCGCCGTCAGCATCCGGCTGTTCACCAGGCTCCGCATCTCGCGCAGCGCCGCCGCGCCCGGAACGCGATCGTTCCCCGCCATCGCCAACTCCGCAAAGCCGAGCCAGGGCATCCCGTTGACCAGCCCGCCGAGCCCCGCGTCGCGGTACAGCGACCGCAGCGCCGCCTCCGCATCCGGCGATCCGTCGGCCAGCGCTTCCGCGATCATCGCGCACCCGGACCCGGGCAGCCCCGACGACCACCCACGCTCCGCGTCGAACGCCCCCTCCGCGACCACGCGCAGACGCGCCACACGCTCCGCGTCGCCCGGCGCATCGATCAGCCGCCCCACCGCGATCGCCGCACGCAGCGTCGCCGCCGCCGCGACCGGATCATTCCACGGCGCCACCTCGCCCTCCTCGACAAAGAGCAGGTCCTCCAGCAGCGCGCGCGCCGCGACCGCCGCCGGGTGCACCCGTGCCGCGCTGTGATCCGCCGACCCCACCCACGCCGCCGCGCACAACGCGCGGATCGCCACCGCCTGCTCCGCCGGCGGCGCCCACGACGACTCATACTGCCCGCTCACCGGGTCGAACGTCCCCTGCAGCCCGTACCGCTCCACCCCCGGCCACCGCCGCCGCATCAGGTTCTCCGCCATCCCCGCCGCCCACCGCTCCAGCTCCGCCGCGCCGAGCTGACGCTTCTCAAACACCCGCCCGCCGCGCGACAGGAACAGCGCCGGCTCGCCCACCGCCGGGTGCGCCAGGTGCGTCACGCGGAACCGGTAGAAGACCGCCCCTTCCTCCTTCGCCAGGTCCGCCGGACGCTTCAGGCTCAGCGTCGGGTCCCCGCTCGCCCGGCTCACCGTCGCCGCCAGCGCCCGCGCCGGATCCATATCGCGCTCCAGCATCAAGCCGGGGAACATCGCCGCCACCCGGTCGCCGAAACGCACCGCCACGCCGTCGAGCCCCGGCGCCAGCTCCAGCGACGCGTCCGCGTACTCCGCCGGCGAGATCGGGATCAGGCTCCCCGCCAGCTCCACGCTGATCAGGATCCGATCCGCCATCAACCGCCGGTTCTGCTCGAACAGCGCATCGTGCTCGATCGGCAGCCTCTCCGCGGCGTCACTCAACGCCGCCCCCGCGGACAGCTGCAGCGACCTCGTCCCGCCGCCGACATCCACGCCGCGTCCGATCACGACCCCGTCCAGCCGAAGCGTGACGGCCGACGCGTCGACCGCCGGGCCCGTCCCCTCGCCCGTCAGGCTCCACCCGCGCACCCAGCCCTCGACCCGCACGAACGAACGCATCGCCTCGTCGGGCGACGGCGGCGGGTTCAGCTTCGGCGAGGCGACCGGCGCCACCACGGGCTGCGGCGTCGGCTCCGGAGTCGGCGCCGTCTCGGGCCGGTCCTGCGCCAGCACGCCGCACGCGGCCAGCAGGAGCGCGCCCATCGATGCCGCGCCGCGACACCAGGCGTCGCGTCGGCGCAACACGCCGCCCGACCCTGTAGATTTACCGGACGCGCCGACCGCGTTCCCGCCCCGCCAGGGCCGATCCGACCCCGCCGCCCCGGTCCGGCACGCGGGTTGTACATCTGAATGGTGACGTTCGCACAACTCAAGATCAGGTGAGAACATGAGAAGGGCCTTTGTATTGACGGTCAGCCAGCAGCGCATCGCGTTGCTCGCGCTCCTGAGCTTCATCGCGATGTGCTGACTGTAGCGGCCGCGCCGGCCGCCGCATGAAAAAGCCCCGGCCAGGGCGGCCGGGGCGGTGTCTGTTTTTGCTGTCCGATCGGCCTTACAGGCTGATCTTGTCGGTGCCCATGGCGTCGTGGGAGTCCATGCCGCCGCGGGTCGGGCTCGGGCCGCCCCGATCGCCGCCGCCGCCGCCGGTCCCGATCCCGCCCGCGTCGCCCCACTGGGCCCGCTTGAGGGAGAGGCCGATCTTCCGCTCG
>CAZMPE010000150.1:0-6444 GCA_964567955.1 uncultured Phycisphaeraceae bacterium
ATGTCCGGCAGGGGTACACCTTCCTGCGCGAGCGTCATGGCCTCGGCGAGGTAGAACAAGTAGGCCGGCCCGGACCCCACCACCGCCGTAAAGGCGTCCATCAGCGATTCGTCGATCATGACGACCCGCCCCACGACCGCAAAGATCTCGACGGCCCGCTGCTCGTCGCCCTCCACGCACCCCGCGCCGGGGGCGAGCGCGGTCGTGCTGCGACCGATCTGCACCGGTGTGTTCGGCATCGCACGAACGACCGCCACGTGGCCGCCGAGGGCCTCGCGCACCTTCGATGTCGGCATTCCGGCGAGGATGGAGATCACCCCCCGCCTGGCCGGCGTCAGGTGCGGGCTGATCTGGGCCGCCACGTCTTTCAAGGATTGGGGCTTGACCGCCAGCATGACATGCCCCGCCCCGGGCGACGGCTCGGTCTCGCGCATCCAGGCGATGATGTCCGCCGACTCCTTGGCCGCCCGGACACCCCAGGCGCGGAAGACGTCCCGCTTGGCCGGCTCCGGCTCGGAGACCCCGACCAGACCCGGATCAAGAACCTTGGCATCGATCGCCGCGCGGATGATGGCCTGGGCCATCGTCCCGCCGCCGATCACCGCCAGTGGTGGGCGCTCGGTCGTCATGCCCCACAGGGTACCAGCGCCGCCCGCCGCGCGGTCATAGACTCTCTTCCATGGCGACTTTCTACCAACTGGATTTCGAGCGCCCCGTGAGGGACGTCGAGCAGCAGATCGAAGCGACGGAAAACCGCCTCAAGACTCTCGGTTTCCCCGCGCCGACCGCCGAGGCGGGGGATCCCGTTGCCGCGCCGCCGGACGCCGCCCAGTTGCAGGCCGACCTGGCCATGCTCCGAAAACAGCACGAAGAGACGTTGGCACGCGTCTACGCGCACCTCTCGCCATGGGACATCGTGCGGGTCGCGCGGCACCCGGGCCGGCCGCAGGGGCGCGACTACATCCAGGCCTTCTGCCGCGATTTCTGCGAGCTGCAGGGCGACCGCCGCTTCGGCGACGATCCGGCCATTGTCACCGGCTTCGCCCGAATCGACTCCATCAAGTGCCTCGTCGTGGCCCACCACAAGGGACGCACGACGCAGGAGAAGATCGCCTGCCACTTCGGGTGCGCCCACCCGGAGGGGTACCGAAAGGCCCTGAAGAACATGCAACTCGCCGAGAAGTTCGGCGTTCCCATCGTCACGCTCGTCGATACGCCCGGGGCCTATCCCGGCATCGGCGCTGAGCAACGCGGCCAGGCCGAGGCCATCGCGGTCAACATGCGCGAGATGAGCAGGCTGCGGACGCCGATCGTCAGCGTCATCATCGGCGAGGGCGGCTCCGGCGGGGCATTGGGCATCGCCGTGGCCGACCGGGTCGCCATGCTCGAATACTCCTGGTACTCCGTCATCAGCCCGGAGGGCTGTGCCGCCATTCTCTGGAAGACCGCCAACGAGCAGACGAATAACGCCGCGGCCAAGTCCCTGAAGCTCACCGCTGCGGACAATCTACGGCTTGGGATCGTCGATGCCGTTATCCCCGAACCCAGGGGCGGCGCCCACCGGAGCCCGCCCGCCGCGGCCGAGTCCCTGCGAACGTGGATCGTGGAGCAGATCGGCGAGCTCAAGCAGTTGGACGCCGACACCCTCGTCAAAGGCAGGTACAACCGATTCCGGAAGCTCGGGGCCTTCGCCGAGCAGCCGGTCGCGGCGGCGGCATCCGAGACCCTGTAAGGCCCTCCGGAAGCGAAGATTGGCCAGGTTTTTGGCTACCTACGGCCACGGATGTTTCGTGCTTTGACAATCCCCCCGTGTCGGTGTACTCTTCCGCCCCTTCGGACCGGGATTAGATAGCGCGAACACAAGGCGAACGTGGCCGGCAGTCCCCTAGATTGAGGACCGAACGTGCCCAAGCAGCGCGGGTCAGCGCAGAAGAAGAAAGCTGGAGCCGCGAAGAGTGCCCGTTCTGGAGCCTCGACCAAGCGGAGTCCAAAGTCCGCGCCCAAGCCCTCCAAGGCCAAGAAGCCGGTCCCGGCGAAGCCCGCCGCCAAGCCTGCCCCGTCCACCGGCGGGTCGAAGAAAGTCGTCCGCAAGGGCATCACGATCGTCTCCAACAAACCCCTGAAGAAGCCACGGGCGAAACCTACTCCAACGGTCATCCCCAACTTCGGCAGCGCCCTGATCAAGCCGGGCGGTCCCAAGCGCAAGCCCTTGATCCTCTCCGGTCCGAATGCGCCGGCGTTGGGGACGCGCGGCACCGGCGGGCCCGTTCTCAAGCCGGCGAAGCGCGGCGCGTTCGACAAGAAGCAACTCGCCCAGTTCAAGGCGATCCTCCTCCGCAAGCGGGCCGAGCTGGCCGGTGACGTGACGACCATGGAGAACGAGGCGCTGATGGGGCAGAGCGGCGCCCTCTCGCACCTTCCCCAGCACATGGCCGAGCAGGGATCCGACGCCTACGGGCAGTCGCTGTCACTCGATCTTGCCGCGGCCGACCGGCGCCTGATCAAGGAGATCGACGACGCCCTCTCCCGAATCGCGGCGGGAACGTACGGCGTCTGCGAACTGACCGGCCGGCCGATCCGCGCCGAGCGGCTCGAGGAACTCCCGTGGGCGCGATACTCCATCGAAGCCGCGCGAGAGCTGGAGCGCCGCTCGAGGCTGCCGTGAGCGATTCCGGTCACTCTGAGGCCGCGGCCCACAAGGCATTCCCGACTTCCTGGCGCTGCAAGCGCGCCTGGATCATCCTGCTGCTGGTTTGTGCCGCCGCGCTGGCCTCGGACCTGGTCTCCAAGAACCTGGCCTTCGAGCACATCGGCCCCGTTCCTGTCCACATCGACCGCGAACAGGTGCTCCGGACGCAGAATCTGTCGCACCTGATCCCGCGAGGTTCGCAGGTCACCGTCATCCCCTACGTGCTGGACCTGTCGCTCGTCCTCAATCGCGGCGCGGTCTTCGGCATCGGGGCGGGCAAGCGCTGGGCCTTCATCGGCTTCACGATCCTCGCGGTCGGCTTCGCCGTCTGGATGTTCGGCGCGTGGACGCACCGGGACGACTGGGTGTCGCAGGGCGCCATCGGCCTGCTCATCGGCGGCGGACTGGGGAATCTGTACGACCGGCTCGTTTTCGCCTGCGTGCGTGACTTCCTCCACCCGCTCCCCGACGTCATGCTTCCCTTCGGCTGGCGCATGCCGCACGGCGAGCCCGAGATCTGGCCCTACGTCTCCAACATCGCCGATCTCTGGCTGATCATCGGGATCGGCACGCTCATGTTCTGCCTGTACAGGCACGGGCGCACCCACAAGAAACACGGCGCCTGAAACCGGCGTCACCCCGCGGCGCGCGAACCAATCTTCGAACGGATCTGGTCGAGCATCGCGCGGACCTCGGCCGCCATCCGCGTGTTCGGGAAGTCCGCGACGATCCGCTGCCCGGCCGCCGCGGCGTCCTCCCACCGCCGGTCCTGCACCGCCAGTTTGAACTGCACGCCGAGGTTCTCGCGGGCCTTGCCGATCACGCCGCGGGCCACCTCGCGGAACTGCTCCGCCTCCGACTCCTCAAGATAGGCGTCGAGTTCCTTGAGAAGCTCCATGGCTTCATCGATCCGGTCTTCCTGCGCGGCGTGAAGGAAGCGGCGTTCGAGCGTGTTTTTGTAGGTCTGCCGAGCGGCCTCGACGCGATGGCGGAGCCCGTCGACGCGCGGCGCATCGGGGTAGAGGCGGCCGACCCGTGCGGCCTCGACCAGCGCCTGATCCCAGCGGCACTGGAGGATCAGGCCGTCGAGGTGCCGAACCGCCTCGTCCACTTTCCGTTGAACCGTCTCGAAGCGGATCTGGTCGATCCGCTGGCGGAACTCCTCGGCGTCGGCCCGGTACCCGAACCGCTCCGCGAGTTCCTTGACCAGCACCATCGCCGCATCCCAATCCTCCGCGTCGATGTCTTCCTCGATCGCGCCGCGGAGCAACTCGCGCTCGCGGCGCCGATTCAGGACGCGTCGGGCATCGTCGGAAAGGGCGCCCTGCTCGCTCATGTGCTCGACAGCGCGGGCCAGATGCGCGATCTCACGGCGAAGGCCCGCCGCATCGTCCGGGGCCTGCGTCCTGTGGCCGGCCAGCGCCCACGCCGCCAACACAACGACGAGCGCCAGCGCGCCCGACGCCGCGAAGACCGAACCCGGCACGCCGTTGAAGCCCAGTTGAAGGCCGATCACCACCATCGCCGCCGCCGCGAGTGCGCCGACGATCAGGAGGACCGAGGTCCCGCTCCTCTTCTTGCGTCGAACCGGTGCGCCCAGAAGGGCATCGACACTCTCGTGTTCCCTGGTCATGACGATCGCTCCTTCAACTGCCCGGCGTCGGGTCCCCGCAGTTGCGCGTCACCGGCACGAGGCACAGGAACTGCAGGCCCCCCTCGCCCCCGGTCGCTTTGAACTGATGCTCGTGGTCAGCCGGAACGTAGATCACGTCACCCGCCCTGATCGGACGCTCCGCCCCGTTCAGGAGGATTGTCCCCGCGCCGGAGACGATGAAGACTTCGTGCTCGTAATCATGGCTGTGGCGCGGCGTGTTGCCGCCCGGCACGACGCTGAACTGGCGAAGGGCGAAGTTGGGCGCCCCGTGCTCGCGCCCCACCATCACCGCCATGGAGACACCCTTGACGCCGTCCATCTCAACGGGACGACGTTGAACGTCGCTGATATTGCGGATCACGCCTTCAGAACCCATCGCAAGCCTCCCAGGCCCGGCGGTCCGGGCGTCAATGTTCTCTATCATTCGGTCATGACCCCCCCCCGAAATCAGGATGCGCCGGCCGAATCCCCCCGTCGCGGGCACCCACCTCTTCTACGCCCCGTGACGCTCGAGTGTTTCCCCCTCGGGCCCTTCGAAACCAACTGCTACATCGTCCTGGCACCGGGGAAGGGGGGCGACGCACACTGCTGGATCGTCGACCCGGGCTACGAGCCGGCAGAAGTCATCGAGCGCGTGCAAGCGCTCGGGTTGACGCCGGACGCGATCCTCCTGACCCATGCCCACGCCGATCACATCGCCGGGCTCGCCGAGGTCCGCGCGGCGTTCCCGAAGGCCCCCATCATCATTCACGAGGCCGAAGCCGGGTGGCTCGCCGACCCGCAACTGAACCTGAGCGCCGCGATCGGCGTGCCCGTCATCGCTCCCGGCCCGGATCGCCTGCTCCACGACGGTGACTCTCTGCACCTCGGAGCGAGCGAGTGGAAGGTCCTTCACACGCCCGGCCACTCTCCCGGCAGCATCACTCTCTACCACGCGCCGATCGCGCTCGTCGGCGACACGCTGTTCGCCGATTCCGTCGGACGCACAGATTTCCCCGGCAGCGATCCCCACACGCTCGCTCTGGCGATCAAGTCGCGCCTGTATTCGCTTCCCGATGACACGGCCGTCCATCCCGGGCACGGACCGGCCACGACTATCGGCCGCGAGAAGCGGACGAACCCGTTTGTGCGGGCGTAGGAGCGGCGATTTCACCACGGAGGCGCGAAGGGCACAGAGAAGGGCAAGGGGTGGAGGCCCTGTTGCCCGAATCTGACTCGAGCGCTCTTGTCGACGACTCTTGGCTCTGCGCTCTCTGCGCGATCTCCGCGAACTCTGCGTACTGCCTATCCGCGGCCTCTCTACGCGCCGACGTAGCGGGCGTAGAGCGACCGCGCCTGCTCGGGCTTCCGCACGCCCTTGATGATCGCCCGGCCGTCCGCGAACACGGTGATGCCGATCGGCTCCCCGTCCTCGCCGCGCTCCCTGTCAATCCGGCCGCGCAACAGGAACCGGTTGACCGAAAACTCGCCGTGCGGTGCGAGGCGGTCCGCCAGCGCCGCCAAGTCCACCGTCGCGCCCGCTCCCGGGCTCACCTGTACCGCCTGCTGCCCGCACAGGCTCGTCGTGAACCCCGACCGCCGCTCGTTGAGGAACTCGAAGTTCCGCTTGCCGCAGCACGGACACTCCGGGCGCGGCCCGCCCACCTCGAGCCGGCGTCGCTGCGTCGTCCACATGTCGAAATCGAGAAGCGTGCGCGACACCAGGTCGGGCTTGCCGACGAGCAGCTTGATCGCCTCGGTCGCCTGGCACCCCGCCACGATGGCCACCGCCGGGCCCAGCACGCCCACCGTGTCGCACGTCGCCGCCGATCCGGGTGGGGGCATCTCCTCAAAGACGCAGCGCAGGCACGGCCCGCTGCCGGGAATGACCGGCATGCACATGCCGCGAGTGCCGACGACGCCGCCGTACACGAACGGCACGCCGTGCTTCACCGCAACGTCGTTGAGCAGGTACCGCGTCTCGAAGTTGTCGGTGCCGTCGAGGATGACGCCGTGCCCGGCGCATTGGTCCTCGGCGTTGCCGGCGTGGACGTCCGCGACGATGGCCCGGAGCGTGATGCCGGAGTTGACGGCCGACAGACGGCGATGCGCGGCCTCGGCC
>CAZMPE010000151.1:0-6443 GCA_964567955.1 uncultured Phycisphaeraceae bacterium
GCCGCCGAGGTCACCACCTTGTCCGCGTGCTCGTCCGTACCGGTCAGGAAGAAGACCCCGGACGCCCCCCCACCCCTCAAAAGCCGCTGGAACCGCGCCCCGACGTCCGCGATCAGGGTCGTGAAACAGTGCCCGATATGCGGCCGGTCGTTGACGTAGTAGATGGGCGTGGTGATATAGAATGGCGGCATCGGGTGATTCTAAGGCGGGGCCGGGGCCCGCACCCGGATCGGCACCTTCTTCCATCGGGGCAACAGCACATGGGCAACAGCAGCGTCGGTTCCCGCGGGCTCGCAAGCGGGCGGATCGTCTTCTGGGTGATCGCCCTCGTCGTGATCGGGGCGCTCGGCTTATACATCTACAAGAAGAAGCAGCCCGTCGTCATCGACAACAAACCCGCCCCCAGGCTCCTCGCCGCCTACCTCGCCGAGCAGCACCGCGAGGCCTGGGCCGCCGGCGACGCCTCCACTTTCCAGGCCAAGACGCAGGCCGACATCTACGAGTGGAACAAGACCTGGTTCGGCCAGGACACCGACTTCGCCGAACTCAACGGCTCCGGCGTCGTCTTCAAGGGCGCCCAGGAAGTCCGAATCCCCGGCCCGCCCACGGCCCGCAGCGCCGTCTTCCGCCTCGAGACCGACGGCACCGTCGGGACCGCCGGAGTCCGAACCACCCTCTTTCTCCAGAAGTACCTCCTCGAACCCGATGATGAGGGAAACCACCCGCTCAAGATCAAGACCTCCTACACCCTCAAGAACGACCCCTCGCTCTCCGGCGCGCCCCCCATCTTCGTCTACCGCCAGGGCGGCCTGATCTTCTACCTCCTCACCGAAACACCCGGCGGGTACGACCTCGTCAAGAAAGCCTTCGGCATGCCCGAGCCCGTCGGCGACTACTAGTCCACCCGGTCCGCACAGCAAGGAGGCAGGACATGATTCGTGCACTCGGAACCGCCATCCTCCTCCTCGCCGTCCCGGTCGCCGAGGCCCAGAACGCCCTCGGAGACGGCCGCGGCCTCGAGCGAAACCCGCAGGTCGGCTCGCTCGGACGAAACACCGCCCAGCGAGACTTCGCCTCCGAACTCCGCTTCCGCAACTCCATCGTCACCGGCAACGCACCCGGCGGGCTCTCCTTCCGCGGCGATGTCGGGTACCGCGCCCCCGGAGAGTTCTTCGACAGACTCGGCTCCGACGCGACCTTCGCCTTCCGGCGCGATTCGATCTACTCGGGCCTCGCCGGGCACGGCGTCCGCGGCACCGAGGCCCTCCAGTACCAGTTCGCCATGACCACCGGGAACCGCCCCCCTCCGGGCCTTTCCGGCGCACTCGTCGGACGCGTCGGGTCCACCGGCGCACCCGTCGACGGCGCCCCGATCGTCCAGCGCCCCGCCAACGACGAGCGCGGCCTCGCCCTCTGGACCCTCCGCTCCCCCTCCGCCTACGTCGCGACCCGCGGCATCACGCCCTCGCTCGTCGCCGTCATGACCCGGCGCGACGGCACCAGCCGCGGCGTCACCGCCTCGGCCCTCGGCGGCCTCTCCGTCAGCACCCTCCCCGCCGCGCCCGTCGATTTCAAGTCCGACTTCGGCGCGCCCCTCGAACGGCCCGTCACCTCGGAGCCCTTCGCTCCCGCGCCCGCCGGCGCCCGCACTCCTTATGAGGAGCTGCTCGCACGCCTCGGCCGCCCCACCGGCGCTCGACAGGACGACCCGGCCGAACTCGCCTGGCGGGCCCGGCTCGAAGACCTCAAGCGCCAGGTCGGCCCCAGGACGATCAGGCCCGCCGAAGCCGCCGGAGAGCAGCCCAAGCCCCTCGATCAGGCGACCGTGGAGATGCTGCGCAACACCGGCGATCCCGTCCGCCGCCTCGCCCCGGACGGGCTCGATGCCTACGCCCGGCACATGGAGATGGGCCAGAGCCACCTCGCCGACGGCCGCTTCTTCGACGCCGAGGAGCGCTTCACCCTCGCCCTCTCGATGCGCCCCGACGACCCGATGGCGGCGGTCGGCCGCGTCCACGCCCAGCTCGGGGCCAGCCTCTTCCTCTCCGCCGGCGTCAACCTCCGTTCGCTGCTCGTCGCCCACCCCGAACTGGCGGGCATGAAGTACGGGCCCGACGTCCTCCCCGACCGCGCCCGCAGCGCCCAGGTCATCGCGCAGCTCGACACCATGATCTCGCGCGACGCGCGCTCCTTCCGCGAGGCGGGCCTCCTGCTCGCGTACTTCGGCTACCAGACCGGCGACCAGTCCGCCGTCACACGCGGCTTCGCCGCGATCGAACGCTCGCCCAAGGGCCTCGACGAACAGCTCGACCGCCTCGTCACGCTCCTGCGCGCCGTCTGGGTGGCCCCCGAACCCGCCGCACCGCCCACACCATGACGCAGACCGCCCCGCCGCGACAGACCACCGCCCCGACCCTCTCGATCAGGGATTTCCTCACCGACGGCGCCCTCGCTTCGCTCTGCGCCGAAGTCGCTTCGCTCACCGGCGTGCCCGTCAGCCTGCACGACCCCGATGGCCGGCGCATCCGACCCGGCGACGTCGGCACGCCCTGGATCATCGACGACCTCCCCGAGACGCCCGAACCGGGAGCCACCGACGCCGCCATGATCGTCGGCGACCTCGTCATCGGCGCCATCCGCGTCGCCGGCTCCGGCCCGGCACGAGGCCCCGCGGAACGCATGGCCGCCCTCCTCGCCTCCACCGCCGGCGAGTTCTGCCGGCACGACCTCGAGCTGCGGCACCACGTCAAAGAGGTCACCGCCCTCGCCCAGCTCTCCTCCCTCCTCGCCCGCGCCACCAACGTCGACGACGTCCTCCAGATCGCCCTCGACTCCGCTCTCGACGTCCTCTCGCTCCACGCCGGCTCCATCGTCCTCTTCGACGACGAGACCGTCACCACCGACAACGAAGAAGACCTCGTCCTCAAGGCCTCGCGCAACCTCAGCCGCGAATGGCTCGACAGCCCGCTCCCCGCGTCGCGCGGCCGCGTCTTCGACCGCCAGGCCCTCCGCGGCGAGCTGGTCGTCAGCGAGGACCTGCGCGCCGATGACCGCGTCTTCATCCCCGAGATGGTCGAGCGCGAGGGCCTGCGCAGCTTCATCAACTGCGGGCTGCTCTTCCGGGACCGCGCGCTGGGCGTCATCCGCCTCTACTCGCGCACCGCACGCGCCTTCAGCGAATCCGACCGGCGGCTGCTGCGCGCCATCGCCCATCAGGCCGCCGTCGCCGTCGAGCAGGCCCGCCTCCTCAAGCTGCAGGAACGCGACGCGATCCTCTACCGGCAGCTGCAGCTCGCCGCCGACGTCCAGCGACGCATGCTGCCGCGCCACGTGCCGACCTTCCAGTGCCTGGATGTCGCCGCCCGCTACGCCCCCAGCTTCGAGCTTGGCGGCGATTTCTACGACCTCTTCGAGCTCGGCGCCAGCCTCGGCGTCGCGATCGGCGACGTCGTGGGCAAGGGCATGGCCGCGGCACTCCTCATGTCCGCCGTTCGCGCCAGCCTCCGCGCCCACGTCCAGGACCTCTACGACATCGACGAGGTCCTCTCCCGCGTCAACGCCGCGCTCTGCCGCGACACGCTCGAGAACGAGTTCGCCACCGTCTGGTACGGCGTCGTCGACCCGCGCCTGCTGCGCCTCACGTACTGCTCGGCCGGGCACGAGCCGCCCTTCGTGGTCCGTGCGCCCGAAGGCCGCGCCGCCGCGCAAGCCGACGTCGTCGAACTGCCCATCGGCGGCATGGCCGTGGGCATCGACCCTGCGCAGATCTACCACCGCGGCGTCTTCGACCTGCGCCCGGGCGACGTCCTCGTCGCCTTCACCGACGGGTTGCCCGACACGCTCGGCTTCGGGGGCCAGCGGTTCGGCAAGGCCCGCCTTCGCGCGGCGGTCCTGTCGCTGCTCGCCGCCGAGCCCGACGCGGGCGCGAACCGGATCCTTGAACACGTCTTCTGGGAGCTGCGCCAGTTCGCCGGCATCCTCGAACGCCCGGACGACCAGACGGTCGTCATCGTCCGCGTCCGGGCCTGTTGAGACGGCGCAACAACGTGGAACGCCAATATGCAACCGAGGTCGGGCCCGGCCCGACCTCGGCGCAAGGTTCACGTTTCATCCCGCGTCCCGGCCCTACGCCGCCCGCGGGCGGTCGTCGTCGTCGTCGTACCCCAGCATCTGCCGCAGCCGGTCGAACTTCAGCTGCGCATCGTGCATCGCGTCCTCGACGCGGCGAACCGCGTCCTCGGCGCGCCGGTACGGCGCCGTCCCGCGACCCGGCGGCGGCGGCGACACACGCCGATCGGTCAACGTCGGGAACGGCAGCGACTCGGGTGCTTCCGTTTCGTCTTCAAGGTGAACGGTGAGTCTGAGCATCGGGGGTTGTCCCTCCGGAAAGAGGGCATCGAACCGATGCGGACCGACCCTGAGCCGCGACCCCGTGTCGACGCGGATCACCCGTCGATAACTCGTCGCAACCGCCAACCCTTCCCCAGACACACGTCCAATCACGCCGCCCGGGCAAGGTCCGAGAAGACCCGACTCAACGCCCGGCCGCACGCCCGATCTTCGACTCCGTCCCCGCCAGCGCCCGCCGCAGGTTCGACCGGTGACGCACCACCACCGTCGCCGCCACCAGCGACGTCACCAGCAGGAACGGCACCCACGCGTCGCGGTACGCCGGCAACTGGTCCCGAGCCACCGGGCTCACGTACACCGCCCGCGTCACCGCCCACACCAGCACGAAGAACGGCAGGCAGACCGCCGCCGTCACCGACGCCACGCTCACGTACCGCCACACCATCACCACCACGATCCACACCGCCAGCGCCGCCAGCGCGGGCACGGTCAGAAATGGGTACACGCCCAGCATCGCGCCCAGCCCCGTCGCCACGCCCTTGCCGCCCTTGAACCCCGCAAACGGCGAGTACATGTGACCGAGGATCGCCAGCGCCATCACCAGCAGCCAGTACGTCGCGACCAGGGCCGACGGCTGCGGGCCGCCCGCCGTCCCCTGCACCAGCCCCGCCGCCAGCGTCGGCGCAAACCCCTTGAGCACGTCGATCGCGAAGCACGTCAGCCCGAGCCGCCGCCCCAGCACGCGCCCCACGTTCGTCGCTCCGATGTTCCCCGACCCGTGCGCCCGGATATCCACGCCGCGCGAACGCGCGATGATCAGGCCCGTCGGGATCGATCCGCACACGAACGCGCCCGCCATGAACGCGAGCCACACGATCATCGCTTCGCCCCGGCCGCATCGAACCGCGCACGCAGGACACCGACCAGCGAGGCCCACACCTGCTCCGGCGGACGCGCGGCATCGACCAGCCGGTACCGATCCGGGTCCGTCCGCGCCAGGTCCAGGTACCCTTCGCGCACGCGCCGGTGGAACTCGCGCCCCTTGGCCTCCATCCGGTCCAGCAGCGGGTTGAGCCGTTTGCCCGCCGTCGCCTCGTCCACGTCAAAGATCACGACGAGGTCGGGCACGCAGTCGCCGATCGCCACCCGCGCGACATCGCGGATGTCCTCCAGCGGCAGCCCGCCCGCGCTCCCCTGGTACGCCATCGTCGACGCCACGAACCGGTCCGCCAGCACCAGCTCGGCCCGCGACAGCGCCGGCCGGATCCGCTGCTCCACCAGCTGCGCGCGGCTCGCCATGTACAGCATCATCTCGCACTTGAGCGCCATGTCCTTGTGCGCATGATCGAGCAGGATGTCGCGGATCCGTTCGCCCACGCCCGTCCCGCCCGGCTCGCGCACCTCGCACACCGTCACGCCCGCCTCCTGGCACGCCAGGATCAGCCGACGGAACTGCGTCGTCTTCCCCGAACCGTCGGGGCCCTCAAAGACGATGAAGCGTCCGGACAACGTCGATAGCCAGGGATGTTCGATGTGCACCGGGCGGAGTGTATCGCCGCACAACGAGCCGGATCACCCCGGCGGCAGCGCATCACGCACCCGACCGATCCGCGTCCGCCACGGCTCGCCGCCCAGCCCCGCGTCCGCCGACTCCAGCCGCGTGATCTGCACCCGGATCGCCCCGGTCCGCGACCCGTCGGCGTTGCGGGCCGCGAGCAGCTCGAGCATCAGCGTCCAGGCGTGCCAGTACTCGTCCGGGCGCGTCGCCGCCGGGTCCGCGTCAAAGGGCGCGACCGCCGCGCGCCACGCCGCGAAGGCGCCGGCCTCGTCGCCGCCGATCGCCAGCGCCCGCCCGAGCCCCAGCCGCAGCCGCGTGCCCGGCCCGCCCGCGCTCAGCGCCGCCTCGTAGACCTCCCGCGCACCCGTCGCCTCGCCAAGTTCCAACGCCGCGTCCGCGCCGTCGACCCGGAACCTCCCCGACGACTACGGCGCCCGCGCCCCCATCCACTCCGCCGCCGCACGCGCCGCCGGACCGATCTCCTCCCGCGCCAGCCGCGCCACTTCCGCCGCGTCGTGCCGACGACGCGCCGACG
>CAZMPE010000152.1:0-6432 GCA_964567955.1 uncultured Phycisphaeraceae bacterium
CGCCGTCTCGATCGACCGCGTAATGGTCTCGCCGACCACGCTCCCCCTCGAGCCCATCATGAACGTCAAGTCCAGGCAGCACAGGAACGCCGAACGGCCCTTGATGAAGGCCGGACCGGCGATCGCGGCGTCCGTCTGGCCGGTCTTGATCTGCTCGGCGATCAGCCGCTCGGAGTACTGCTTGAGGTCCTGGAAGGCCAGGGGATCGACCGGCGCCAGCTCCGTGAACATGGGCTGAAATGTGCCGGCGTCGACCAACTGCTTGACCCGCTCGACCGCCCCGATGCGGTAGTGGTGGTTGCACTCCGGGCAGACATGGAGGTTGGCCTCCATCTGCTTGCGGTAGATCATCTGGGCGCAACTGGGACAGCGAAGCCAGAGACCCTCAGGGATCGCGGCCTTGCGGGCCGGTCGCAACTGAGTCCAGCTTCGGGTCTGCACCTGCGTCATGGAGGGTTTCCTTGCTTCGATCGGGGGCACCGCGTGCCCTGCCGAGATTCACAGACTATCCAAGTTCTCAGGCGCCCGCCCGGGTCCGCTCGGCTCTCTTCCTGAGGAGTTCCCGCGGAATCGTCCGCCACTGAGTCGGCTCCTGATCTTCAACTATCGACCAGACGCCATCCAGATCACGAGCGTCCAACCAGCACCGCACCAGCGCCATGGCCAGCGGCCGGAGCACGATCGCCACGCACCCGTCGCCGTCGGCTCGCTCCAGAAAGCGCGTAAGCGCCTTTGTGATACGGTCTTGTGCTTCTTCGAGTGTCTCGCCTTCGGGTACGACGACCGCCGTCGGGGCCTCGCGCCACTGGCGGTAGGTCCTCGGGCACTTCTCCTCGAGTTCGCTGCTCGTCCGACCCTCCCACAGGCCCAGGCACACGTTGCCCAGCTCCTCAACGGGCCGCACTCTCGGCTCGTCGCCGTCGGGTCCGGCCACCGACTTGGCGAGGATCCGAGCCGATTCAAGGCTGGCCTCGTCCGGGCTGCAAACGACGACGGAAACCTGGGCACCGGTCAGCGCTCCTGCTTCCGTCAAGACCGTCGCCCGCCCCTTCGGGCTCAACGGCAGATCGGACGAACCACCGATCCGGCCCGCGTCATCCCATGGCGTGCGACCGCTCCGGACCAGCACGACTCTGATTTGTTCGGATTTGGCCATGTGGTCTTGCCGGCCCTGACTCGTCGCTCGACCCGGTGGTCGTACTCGTTCGGGCCCACCCCCAACCCGGCTCGGAGAGGGGGAAGTGTACCAGTTCCAACTCGTCCTTCCAACCCGACCGGATGACCCAAAACGACGTTTGTTCGATATCGATTCGGTAGATTTGTGAATCTGGGAGGTTTATTCCGAGTTCTCAGACCACGTGGAGCATCGACTGCGGCCGGACATCAACCCCGCGAAGGTCCGTGATAACGGCCGCCCGATCAGCGGGCCGGACCCCGAAGACTGCCGATGCCGCGACCAGCACATCGATCCCCGCCGTCCGCACCGCCGGAGCCGTCAGCCCCGACACACCCCCGTCAACTTGGAGCCTTTGAGCCGGGCCGAGCGCGGCCTTGATCGTCGCGGCCTTCCCGAGCACTTCCGGCATGAACGCCTGCCCGCTGAACCCCGGATTGACGGACATGATCAGGATCAGGTCGAACGCCCCGACGATCGGCACAATGTCCTCCGCCTGCGTCTTCGGTTTGACGGCCAGCCCGGCCGTCAGCCCGCTCTTCCGGATCCGTTCCGCCAGCATCTCGCAATCCGTCGGATGCATCGACTCGTAGTGAAACGTCAGATGGTTCGCCCCGGCCGCCGCGAACGGCTCGAGAAAGTCCGCCGGATCCGTGACCATCAGGTGCACATCAAGAAAAGCACTGGGCAACGCGGCCCGCAGACTCCGGCACACGTCGGGGCCCATCGTCAGGTTGGGCACGAAGTGCCCGTCCATCACGTCCAGGTGCAGCAGATCGGCCCCGGCCTCCAGAACCTGGCGGCACTCCTCGCCGAGGCGCGAAAAGTCAGCGGACAGAATGGACGGGGCGACGAGCGGCAGCCGCGGCGGCGACGTGAACAGGTTGGGCATTGAAGCAGTCTATCCCGATCTGCTCCGATACGATCTGGCCTCCACCAGCGAAACGAGGACGCATGACCAGACCCGACCGGCATTCGACGCTCGCCGCCCGCCTCGCCAGGGCCGGCCAGTCGCACCTGCTCAAGTTCCACGAGGCGCTCCCCGCGCCGGCGCGCGAGCACCTCTGTGAACAGCTGGAATCGCTGGATATCGAGTCCATCCCCGGGCTCGTGGACAAATACGTCCGGAACAAGCCCGCCTTCGTGCTGCCTCCGTCGATCGAGCCCGCCCCCTACTACCCGTACGACCCGGATTCCAAGGTCCGGCGCTGGGACCGGGCACGCTTCAAGAAGGTCGGTGAGGACCTCATCCGCGCCGGCAAGGTCGCCGCCTTCACCGTCGCCGGCGGGCAGGGCAGCCGCCTCGGGTTCGACGGACCGAAGGGCTGCCTCGCCGCGGGTGTGCTCACGAACAAGACGCTCTTCGCGATCTTCGCGGAGGGGCTGCTCGCGACGCAGCGCCGCTACGGCAGGCCGATCCCCTGGTACATCATGACCAGCCCGCAGAACCACGCGCAGACCGTCGAGTACTTCGGGCGGAGCAACTTCCACGGGCTCGAACCCGCCTCGGTCATGTTCTTCCAGCAGGGCGTCATGCCGTCGCTGGACCTCGCGACGGGGCGCGTGCTCATGACCGGCCCGGGCGAGATCGCCACCAACCCCGACGGGCACGGCGGGTCGCTGCGCGCCCTGCACGCGTCGGGCTCGCTCGACGACATGAGCCGTCGCGGCGTCGAGCACATCAGCTACTTCCAGGTCGACAACCCCCACGTCCGAGCCGTCGATCCCGTCTTTCTCGGCCTGCACGCCGCGGCACCCGATTCCTCGGGCGAGATGTCCAGCAAGATGATCCCGAAGGTGAACGCGGAGGAGAAACTCGGGATGTTCTGCGCCGTCGGCGGGCGCGTCGAGGTCATCGAGTACTCCGACCTGCCCATGGACCTCCAGCGGCAGACGCTCCCCGACGGGTCGCTCCGCTTCCTCGCCGGATCGATCGCCGTGCACGCGATGTCCGTCGAGTTCGTCTCGCGACTCAACACCGACGCCCGGTTCTCCCTCCCCTGGCACCGCGCCGAAAAGAAAGTCGCCTGCATCGACCCGGAGACCGGCGCCGCCATCAACCCCGCCTCGCCCAACGCGGTCAAACTCGAACGCTTCGTCTTCGACGCCCTGCCGATGTGCGAGAAGTCGATCGTGCTCGAGACGGACCGGATCGAAGAGTTCGCTCCCATCAAGAACGCGACCGGCGTCGACAGCGTCGAGAGCAGCCGCCGGATCCAGACCGAACGCGCCGCCCGCTGGCTCGCGCACGCGGGCGTCAAGGTGCCGCGCCGCCCCGATGGCTCACCCGACTGCACGCTGGAGATCAGCCCACTCACCGCGTTGGAGGCCCATGACCTCAAGGGCAAGAACCTCCCCGCTTCGATCAAACCGGGCTCTTCCCACGCCCTCTGAACCCGGACCGCCGCGAAACCATCGCCCATGATCGACCGCTTCGAACGATTCCCCGCCGCCCTCGCCAAGCGGTCAAAGCGGGTCCGCCTCGCCTCGGCGCCCGCCCTCCTCGCCCATCCCGATTGGACCGCGCCCGCGCCCTTCGTCCTCTGGATGCACGGACGCACCGTCAACAAGGAACTCGACCCGGGTCGCTACCTGCGATGGATCCGCGCGGGCATCGGGGCCTGCGCGATCGACCTGCCCGGGCACGGCGAGCGTCTCGATCAGCGCCTGCACGAGCACGGAGCGATGCTCGAGCTGCACGAGACGGCGGTCGCCGAAATCGACAGTGTGCTCGGCGCCCTCAGTGACTTCCCCGCCTTCGACCGCTCCCGCGTCGCCATCGGAGGCATGTCCGCGGGCGGCATGGTCTCGCTCCGACGCCTGTGCGACCCGCACACGTTCCGATGCGCCACCGTCGAGGCGGCGACCGGATGGCTCGCGCCGCACTTCGCCTCACGCGCCGGATCGAGCGACCGCGCCCGCCTCGCCGCCCTCGACCCCATGGAGAACCTCGCCGCGTGGCGGCCCATCCCGCTGCAGGTGCTCTTCAGCGAGGCCGACAAGGTCGTGCCGATCGAGAGCATGCGGACCTTCCTCGACGCCCTGCGAACACGCTACGAGTCGGCCGGCGCCCCGCCCGCGCTCATCGAGTTGACGACCTGGGAATCGACCGGCGTAGCGGATGAGCACTCCGGCTTCGGCCGCTACTCCAACGACGCCAAGAACCTCCAGGTCGAGTTTCTCCGCCGCCATCTCGACCCCGGCCCCGCCCGCGAGGACATCTAGCCGACCATCAAAAACGGCCCGCGCCAGGGTGGACGCGGGCCGCGAATGAACACGATCAGGAGGCGGTCAGGAGCGACGACGGCGCATCGCCAGCAGCCCGCACGCCCCGAAGAGCGCGGCACCGGCCGGCGCCGGGATCAATGTCGCATTGACCTCGTACGCGTTGAGGAAGGAACTGGGGTTGCCGTTGAAGATGTACCCGGCGTTGGACGCGAGCGGGCCCGCGGGAGCCACCGTGCTCCCGTCCCAAACGAAGTTGCCGACCGGATTCGTGTTGTCCAGATAGACCCAGTAGGTCTGACCCGGATTCAGCGTCACCGCCGAGTTGGGCGTGAACGTGTACACGCCGTCGCCGACAAAGGCCGGCCCGTTCATCGCCGAGAGGAAGGCGGTCGGCCCGGCGGCCCCGCTCCAGATCTCCACGGTGGCCGAGGCGCCCCCGGCGCCCACGCTATCAATCCGCAGCTGCACATCGTCCAGCGAGTAGGGACTCCCCGGATTCATCGTGAATCCCGCGGCCTTGAAGACGGTGGTGACTCCGGGAGGCCCGAACGCCGTGCCCGCCGCGGGAGGGTCGCCGAGATTGCCGATGACGAAGCTGGCGGATGCTGTGGCGGCACACAGTCCTGTGCATGCGGCAACAGCCAGGATCCGATGTCTCATCTCATACTCCTTTCAAATGGTCGAACAGAGAGTCTCTCTCACGTACACACACCGACGCTATCGCTCATCCGCCGCGACGCAACCCGCAATCCGGAAGTCCCGCCGCCGACGGCGGCGACTGCAACTCGCGTGCCCGCGTCCGCCCGTTCGCGGCGCCCTCGATCATTCTGCAAACATCGGCGCAGCGATCCGCTCTCAGAACGTCTCAGCGGCGATCCGCGCACGCGCGCTCCCGCCCGCCGCCGGGTCCCCGTCCGCCGGAGCTTTCCCCCCGCGTCCAGGATTAAGTTCTCTGAACACACTTGCACGAAAGCACATCGCGACACTCGACCCCGACCTGTCCAACCGCCCGACTCGCCGGAAACCGCCGAGAATCCCGATGATTCCGCCCGTGCGAAAACCGGATTGCACCGCCCGTTCAGCCGTTATACTGGGCGCGGCCCCATCCCAGGTCACCCACGGAGCATCGCAATGAACAGGAAAACGGCGGTTCTGGCGGCGTCCCTCCTTCTGAGTCTCGGCCCGGCGGGCCTGTCGCTGGGGCACTTCGCCCCGCCGACCGACGAGCAGGTCAGCGCCGCCGTCAGCGCCTTCGCCGAAGCGACCCGCGGCATCACGCGCGATCCCGCGAACCCGCAGGGCTTCATCACCGCCCGGCGCGACGCGGCCAGGGCCGCGCTCGGCGAACTGAGCATCAGCGAAGCCACCGCATCACAGCTCACGCGGCTCTCGCAGCTCACCGCCGCCGCCGGCCAGACCGAGGCCGTCAACGCACGCCTCGAGACGCTCGCCCAGGGCCGCGACATCGAGGGCGCCCGCGCCGCCGCCATGCGCCTCGACTCGTTCCCCTCGACCTACATCCCGCCGCTCGACACGACCATCACCGACCCCGTCAAGCTCGAGGCGGCGAAGAAATCCCACGACGCGGCCGTCCAGCGCGCCGCGGACGCGGTCGTGAAGCAGCGCGAACTGATCCTCGCCGTCCTTGACCACCCGGCGCTGCGCGAGGCCCTCGCCGCGGGCGACGCGGGCAACGTCTTCACCGTCGCTTCGCGCATCGACGACTCGCTCCTCACCGAAGAGGCGGGGATCATCGCCCGCTACGAGTCGATCATCACCCCCGACCTGCCCGTCGGCACGGCGCCGCGCCTCGTCACCGTGCTCGACGCCCTCCTCAACGCCGACCCGGCGCCAAGCGCCTCCACACGCGAACGCATCCGCCAGAAAATCGCTTCCGCCATCAACGCCGCCAAGAGCACGCTCGACCCCGCCAACGAAAAGGAAGCGGAAACCCTCAACCGCCTCGTCCGCACCGAGCGCTACGTCAACGGGCCGTTCGCCCGCGGCACCCTCGTCGGCAACCCCACCCC
>CAZMPE010000153.1:0-6431 GCA_964567955.1 uncultured Phycisphaeraceae bacterium
GACAATCTCGGCTCCGGCTACGCGACCAAGCTGATCTACAACGAGAACAACCCGCCCTACACGGTGTGGAGCTACACCGAACAGATGATCAAGGACATCTGGCAGTCGTACATCGGTCTTGACACCCACCTGTTCGACCCGTACCCGACGAGCGTCGACGCGACGCAGCACATCGACATGTGGATGCAGATCATCGCGGACGACAAGGTGATCATCAGCGACTGGCCCAACAACCCCGGCTCGGTGCAGGACGTCATCTGCGACAACGCCGCGGTTCTGATGGCCGCTCGCAACTACACCGTCTACCGCGTGCCGGCGTTCAGCATCTCCGGGACGCACTACACGTACACGAACATGGTGATGTGCAACAACCTGGTGATGATCCCGTCGTACACGCACGCTTCGGTGTCGCCGTTCAACGCCCAGGCCCTCGCGGTCGTGCAGGGCGCGCTCCCGGGCAAGACGGTCGTCGACGTGCCGTGCCAGAACATCATCAGCGCGGCGGGCGCGATCCACTGCATCGTGATGCACGTGCCGAAGCACGCGGGCGCGCCCGGCCCCTTCGGCGGCCTGGCCCCGACGGCCTACCTCGTGAACCTCAACGGGTCCGAGGCGCTGACCGCCGGCGCCGACCAGGAGATCCGCTGGGTGAGCGACGACGACGAAGGGACGATCAACGTCGATCTGCGCCTCTCAGTCGACGGCGGGGCGACATTCCCCTACGTGATCGCGTCGGCAACACCCGATGACCGCTCGTTCATGTGGGTGGTGCCGAACCTCAACACCACCCAGGCGCGGGTCCGGGTCGTCGCCCGCGACCAGCCCGGCAACACGGGCGGGGACGAGAGCGATGGGAACTTCTCGATCACCGGCAACGCCTGCTACGCCGATTGCAACTCCGATGGCGTGAAGAACCTGGCCGATTTCGGCTGCTTCCAGAACAAGTTCGCCCTGGGGGACCCCTACGCCGACTGCAATACCGACGGCCTGTTCAACCTCGCTGACTTCGGCTGCTTCCAGAACAAATTCGCCCTGCCCTGCCCGTAAGCCGAACGGCCCGGCCGGAACCCCAAAGCGACCCCCGGAGGCCATCCGCCGGGGGTCGTTTCCTGATCGGGGGAGGCCCATCCCAGCCAAATGTCCTTGACCCGGGCCCTGCGTTTCGGTACACCATGGTCGTCTCGGTGAGGGACGGTGGGTCTCCGGACTCCGTGGGTCTCGAACACGATTCCGTGATTCATCGCGCGTGTCTCGCGGCACGCAAGGACGTGGCGGTACGCGGGTTCACGGTTCCCTTCGTTTGATCGGCCCCACGGCCCGAGAGGCCGGCGGGGAGGTGTACGTCGGTCCCGGGCGCCCGCGCGGCGGGAGCCCTGAAGCGAATGTGTCTTTGTTGCGGAGGATCCAGAAATGGCTGCAAAGTGTGTTGTTTCAGGGCTCGTTGTGGGTGCGATACTCGCCGCGGGCTCGTCGGCCTTCGGACAGTACAGCTCGGACTTTGAGGCTCCGACCTACAACGGCTCGGCGGCCGGCACTCCGCTGACGACCGGCTTCGGCGGCGGCGGGCAGGCGGGATGGTACAACCCGGTGGCCGGGAGCATCGACTTCAACGTGCACACCTACGCCGGGAACACGATGGGATTCGTCGCGAATCCCAACGGCAATGACCAGTTCGTGGGGATTGCCGGCACCGCCGCCCCCAACAACATCGGACGCGCCCAGCAGAACGTGAACTTCGGCGCGGGAGGCACCTGGACCGTCGAATGGGACGTCATCGGCCAGTTCGTGGGCGCGGCCGGCGTGACCCCGGTCAACAACATCGGGAGCTTTTCGCTTCAGCCCTCGGCCAGCGCGAACTACTGGCAACAACTGATGCGCTACATGGTCCCCGTCAGCCCCACCGCGTATGAGATCGTCTACGGCGTCTTCCCCGCCGCCGGCGGCGCCGCCCCTGCGTTCCAATCCCCGGGCGTCGCGTGGACGAACATCCCCATGAACGAGTGGATCCACCAGTCCACGACCTGGGATTTCGCCACCAACCAGATCCTGTCCGTGTCGATCCAGAACATCACGACGGGCGGCCCGGTGACCACCGTCGACGTTTCCGGCCTGGGCTGGTATCTCGCCGGCGGCGCCAACAACGTGCTGGCCAAGCCGGCGCCGACCGACATCCGCCTGTTTACGGGCAACGTGAACAACGGGACCGGTTGGGACAACGTCAAGACGGCTCCGGCTCCGGCGCCGTGCTACCCGGACTGCAACGGCGACATGCTCCTGAACCTCGCCGACTTCGGTTGCTTCCAGACCGCCTTCGCGACCGGCAACATGTACGCCGACTGCAACGGCGACACGATCCTGAACCTCGCCGACTTCGGCTGCTTCCAGACCAAGTTCGCCATCGGCTGCCCGTAAGCGGCCCCGATCCGAACATCTGACTCGTGGGGCCGCGGGGATACCTCTCCGCGGCCCCCTTTCTCGGCCGGAAATGCCCGGGCGCTCCCCCCGAACGGACCAGATCCTTGACCCGGTCGCGGGATTGAGGTATGACGGTGAACGCGGCGTTCCCTGGCTGAAAAGCGCCGCGCGGAACAGATCGACCAGGACGCCGCGCGGCGCCCGGTCTGGAGGT
Source organism: uncultured Phycisphaeraceae bacterium (assembly GCA_964567955.1). Lineage (GTDB taxonomy): Bacteria > Planctomycetota > Phycisphaerae > Phycisphaerales > UBA1924 > CAZMPE01. Next base: position 2,630 of record CAZMPE010000153.1, read on the forward strand.
TGAGAGACGATGCGAGCCATCCTGAAAGTAGCGGTGGTCGCGTGCGCGACGGTGATCGCCCGCCCTGCGTCGGCGCAGTACAACACCGGGTTTGAAGCGCCCGATTACCCCGCCTCAAACTCGGGCATCGTCACGCCCCCCACCGACGGGTGGTACACGCCGGTCGCCGGCAGCAACGACTTCCGCACCTACAAGCACTTCACCAGCAATCTGTTCGTCAGCGCCAACCCGTTCGGGAACAGCCAGTTCATCGCCGGAGCGCCGACCGCCGTCGCCTCGCCCCCGGGGTTCGCCCGGATCGAACGGCTCCATTCGTTCGCCTCCGGCGGAACCTGGACCATCTGCTTCGACATCCTCGTCATCTTCAACGGCACGCTCCCGGCCCAGGACAACATCGGCAGCTTCTCGCTCCAGCCCGCGACGGCGCGCCAGTTCGTCGCGCTGGCCCGCTGGCAGAACCCGGCGGTCGCCTCGTCGTGGAAGCTCGGGTACAACTGGTGGAACGCCGCGGGCGCCGCGCAGGCCACCACGGAGCCCGGCGCGGCCTGGTCGGACCTGGCGGTCAACAAGTGGTACCGGATCGGGACCACGTTCGACCTCAACACCAACATCATCAACCAGGTGTCGATCCAGGACCTGACGACCCTCGTCATCACGACGGCCAACCCGCCCGGGTGGTTCCTCCAAGGGGGGCAACTGGGCGGCGCGCTCGCCATGCCGGACGCACTGCGTCTGTTCGTTGGCGGCGGGACCGGCGGCGTGCCGGGCAACAACGTCGCGATCGATAACTTCAATGTCAGCCTTGGGGCGGTCAGCTGCTCGCCCGCCCCCTGCTACCCCAACTGCAACGGCGATTCGACACCGGGCGGGGCCCCGATCCTCAACCTCGCCGACTTCGGATGCTTCCAGACCAAGTTCGCGCTGCAGCAGCCCTACGCCGACTGCAACGCCGACGGCCTGTTCAACCTCGCCGATTTCGGGTGCTTCCAGACCAAGTTCGCGCTCGGGTGCTTCTGACGGCCCGCCCGTGATACGCTCAGAGCGTGCCCCGCAAAGCCGCCGATCGCCCCGACCTTGACGCCTCCACCCGGATCGCCCTGCTCACCGGGCCCGAGCTCTACCTGCACATCGAGCACACCGACCGTCTCCGCGAGGCCCTGCGCGCGGCACACGGCGAGATCGGGATCTTCCAGTTCGACGGCGCGACCACTCCCGTCGCCGTCGTCCTCGACGAATGCCGCACCTTCGGCCTCATGCAGGGGCACAAGCTGGTCATCGTCGACAACGCGGACCAGTTCGTGAAGAGCGCGGGCGACGACGACGACGGCTCGCGGGCTTCCCGCCGCACCCTCGTCGAGCGGTACGCCGAGAGCCCGTGCGAGGGCGCGACGCTCGTCCTGCGCTCCGAGAAATGGCACAAGGGCAACCTCGACAAGATGATCGAGCAGGTCGGCGCCGTCATCCGGTGCGACCGCTTCAAAGCCCCGGAAGCCGTCGCCTGGGCCATCGAGCGTTGCCCGAGACGGCACGGCGCGGCCCTCGAGCCCGCCGCCGCGGCGATGCTGGTCGAACGCACCGGGCCCGATCTGGCGAAGATCGAGAGCGAACTCGGACGACTCGCCCTCTCCGTCGCGGGCCCGAAGGGCAAGCCGGGGTCGATCTCGACGGCGGTCGTCCGTGAGCTGGTCGGTGTTTCGCGCGAGGAGGAAGTCTGGGTGATTCAATCGGCCCTGCTGGCCGGTGACGGCGCGACGGCCCTGCGTGCGGTCCGCGAAGCGCTCGACGTCTCCCGTCATCACCCCGTACTGGTCTCATGGGCCTGCGTCGACCTCGCCCGCAAGCTCCACGGTGCCAGCCGGGGGTTGGCCGCGGGCGCACGCCCATTCGAGCTCATGAAGGCCCTCAAGCTCTGGGGATCCGGAGGCGAGGCGGTCCTCAATGCCGCCCGCCGGATCGACTCGTCCCGTGCCGCATCGCTCTTCCGCGAGGCGGTGGAGTGCGACGTCCGGCAGAAGACCGGACGCACCGATCCGGAACGCGCTCTCGAAGCCCTCGCCCTGCGTTTCGCGAGCGTCTAGATCGCGGATGTTTCGCAAGACCGGGCGGCCACTCGGTCGATACCCCCGATAGGCCGGCGCGGCCCGGTAGCCGCACGCGCCCGCCCCGATCACACCGGAGGTCGAAGCCGTGCGACCGATGACGAGACAACCGCACATCGCCCGCGCCGCATCATTGGCCTGCGTGCTCGCGCTCGCGTCCTGTGGCTCCAAACCCGCTCCCGCGGTGAACAGCGGCCTCGATTCGCTTGCGTCAGGGACCACCGCCGCCGCGCCCCGCCCATCGATCGTCAACCCCGACGAAGTCCGGACTTCCGACCTGCCGAGCCTGCTGGAACAACAGGCCCTGGACATGCAGCGACTGCTCGACGGGCTCCCGCCAGGGGAGCCGCGCCAGGCCGCGTTCAACCCGCCGCCGTCGCAGCCCGTTCGCCCCGGCACGGAACGCGTGATCGAGGGCCCCCTGACGGTCAAGGTTGTCGTGGACCCGATCCCCGAATCTCCTTCCGACCCCGCCACCATCGAGTCACCTCAGCCCAAGACGCTGACGGAGAAGATCGACGACGCCTCGCTGCTGCTGGTCGACCTGCTCCGCCAGCACACGGCCGACGGCGGCTCGGCGATGCGAACGTTGACGACGCTGGCGGCCATGGAGGCGGTGCGCCCCGGCGCGATGCAGCAACTCCTGACGCCGGCCTCCGCCGACGCCAGCCCGCTCGACAGCGCCCAGCGCGCGATCGTCGAGGTCTTCCGCGACCTGGTCCTCGCGACGGTCGACATCGCCGGCCGTGAGTGGAAGGGGGATGAAGCGGGCGCCTACGCCGACCGGGTCTCGGAGTTCGCGGCACGCCTGCAGGCCTCGCGCCCGCTGCGGATCCTCAACGCCGAACTCTGCACCAGCGTGCGCGGGTTCGGACAGTTCTCGCCCTTCCCCGAGAATACTTTCGTCGCCGGACGCGGCCAACGGGCGATCGTCTACGTGGAGGTCGATCGATTCGCCTACCGCGCCCTCGGCGGCGACGAGCGCTCCGCCGAGGCCGTCGCCCGGGGCGACCGTTGGGCCGTGGAACTCACGCAGGAGATGAGCCTGTGGAACGAGACCGCGACCCTGCGGGCCATGTTCCGGCGCGAGGAACGCGTGCTCGACACATCGCGCAACAAACGCCGTGACTTCCACCTCATCACCGACATCCTCATTCCGAGCACGCTCAGCGTCGGCATCTATAACCTCAAGATCACCGTGCGCGACAAGGTCAGCGGCGCCGAGGCCGAGGCAACGATCCCGATCCGCATCATCCCCGCCGGCACGCTCGCGACCGAAGGCTCGCTCCGGGATTGAGACCGCGCCCCGGGGTGCCAATGCGGCAGGTCGCGGCCCCGGTTTGCCCCTTGGACCGCCCCGTTGGCGTCCCCGGCCCTGTTCACGGGCCTGAAGGCCTCCCGCCGGAATCCATAACTGGCACGCTCTGTGCAGCCGATACCAATGGCCGCCGGGTGCCTGTCGGGCTCCTTAGCGTCCCGTTTCGGAGAACGGGGCAGGAACCCGGAGACCCGAGCGGTTGTTGAACGTAAGTACTGATAGGACAAAGAGCTAGAGACTCAGGACGGTGCCGGGAGGTTTCGAGAGGGTCCGGCGAATGAACAGGCTCTAGCATCAGTTTGACGCATCCGCCCCCCGCGGGGTCCGAATCACGAAGGTGGGAAGACCGACCGAGGCGTCTTGGAAGGATTTGAGATGTTCGAAA